>NZ_JAUBTU010000056.1:0-46892 GCF_036705085.1 Microcoleus sp. B6-A1 | reverse complement strand
GCCCGTCCTTTTTGGACGGGCGGGACGCCCATCCCACAATAACAATTAAAATTGTAAGTTATTTAATTCGCGAGCCTAAATTTAGATGCTTCACACTATTGTGGGGTGTTGTATTTTTTGGGCGTCCTGCCCGCCCAAAAAGGCGTAAGGTACGCAGTGCGTACCCCACAAATAGCGTGGTAAGCCCTCTTCAGAATTTCCTCAGAATTGAGCGTTAGTTTAAATAAACAACGATCGCCCCATTCAATCGATCGAGGAAATTTACCATGAAAACAGATTACCTCATCGTCGGCAGTGGTTTATCAGCACTGGTTTTCGGAGCTTTGATGGCAAACTCCGGCAAAACCGTACATATCCTCGAAGCTCACGAGCATCCCGGAGGCTTTGGTCACACCTTTACGATGGCCAAAAAATACACCTTTAATGCCCAATTCCACTACGTGTGGGACTGCGGCGAAGGACATACAGTCAATCGAGTTCTCAAAAAACTCGGTCTCGATCGAGATGTCACCTTTGAACGGTACGATCCGAATGGCTACGACCACATGAGAATGCCTGGGTATGCGCTGGATATTCCCTCCGAACCAGAGGAACTGATCCGCAGATTGTCGGCGCTGTTTCCCGAAGCGGGCGAGAGAATTCGCCAATTCGTCAACGAAGTCGAGAAAACCGGCGAAGGACTAAGAAAACTCGCTCCTCCCGTCAAACCAATTGAATTGCTCAAAAATTTCGGGGACGTATTCTGTGCTGTCCAACACCTCAACAGCACGCTTCAGGACGTTTTCGACAAGTTCCAACTCCCGCAAGCCGCCCAAACCCTATTAGCCCTGCAATGGCCGGACTTTTTGCTGCCTCCGAACCAGCTTTCTTTCTATGCTTGGATTGCCTTGTTTAGAGGCTATCAAGAAGGTGCATTTTACCCGACGCAGCATTTTGAATATGTCATCAATTCTTTAGTTAAAGTCATTGAATCCAACGGGGGGAAAGTTCTACTAAACCATGAAGTCACGAATTTTAGGGTGACAAACAGAACAGTAACGGGAGTTGAAGCGATGGATTTGACCACCCATCAAACCCATGAATTCACGGGCGACACCGTAATTTGCAACCTAGACCCGAAAAGAGCGGCGAAGATGATTGGAGAGGAACTGTTCTCTAAAACAGTGCGGCGCAAACTCAACTATGAGTATTCTGCATCTAACTACATGGTGTACTGCGTTGTCAAAGATATCGATCTCCGAGACTATGGATTTGGCAAGTGGAATACGTTTCATTCGGAACACTTGGATCTAAATGAAGCGTTTGCTCAAATGTATGACCAAAATGATTTTTCTCGTCCGAGTTTTGCAATTACAACGCCAACTTTACTGACCCAAGCGCGGCGGGATTGTCCAGAAGATTGTCAAATTGTAGAATTTCTGACTGTTGCTAATTACAGTTATTTTAAACAACTTTGGGAGAGCGATCGCAAAGCTTACAGACAGAAGAAACAAGAGATTCTGGACTCGATTTTAGATGTAGTTGAAAAACACTATGTTCCGAATTTCCGCAAACACATGGTCTTTCATGTTACCGGAAGTCCGACGACTAACGAGCGCTTCTGCTGGTGTCCTAACGGTAATTCCTACGGTTCCAGCCTGACGCCGCGCAACATGGGAGTCGATCGGCTAAATCATGAAACATCCCTCAACAATTTCTATTTCTGCAACGCCTCTTCGGGCTATCCAGGCTTTGCACCGACATTTTGGACGGGGGCGCTGCTTTATCAACGTTTATCCGGCGATGCGATTTTAGGCTAAGGAAAATTGGCAATAGGTTATTTTCCTGTTTCTCCTGTTCCTTGGCAAAGCCAAGGAATGAATTTCACTCTTGCTCTGCCTCATCTTAAAAATCTCTCATTTCTGCTCTCATTATCTCGTTCCTTGGCTCTGCCAAGCAATGAATTTCTGGAGGCTCTGCCTCCTCTTAAAAATGACGAGGCATAGCAAGACTGAAATGCGTTTCTAGGTTCTACCTGGAAACGATAATTTCTTCCTTATTCCTTCTTCCCGACATCCGTTACATCCGTTACATCCCGTACATTGCTCGTTGCCGAACTTCCTTCTTCCCGACATCCGTTACATCCCGTACATTGCTCGTTGCCGAACTTCCTTCTATCCTTTACATCCGTTACATCTTGTACAGTGCTCGTTGCCGAACTTCCTTCTATCAATCTAGGAGTGAACTATGAGAATTGCAATTGTTGGGGGCGGAGCGAGCGGTATGGCAGCAGCCTACTGGCTCGATAAACAGGGGCATCACGTCACTGTGTTGGAAAGTCAGCCGATTTTAGGCGGACACATTCGGACGCTGAACAAAAATGTTGTACCCAATCAATCGGAGTGCAATGAAATATTAGAAAATGGGGTGCTGGAATTTCCCACGGTGTTTTACAATTTCGTGGCTTTTATGCAGGAACTAGGCGTTGAATTAGAACCAGTGCAGATTGGTTCCGCGCTGTTTTTTAAAGATGGCACCCACTTTTTGTCGGCAGTATCTATCCAAAAGAATTTCACCGGAATCCAACGCCTGATCGAGTATTTGTGGCTTGATAGTCTCTACGCTCGTTCGGCGGGATTTATTTTAAAAATGCGGTTTGCTAAACAGCACGATTTCTACGATGTGCCGCTTTCTGAGTCTTTGAAAAGCTCGTGTGTCCGCAATTATTGGCTGAAGTTGCTGACGATGTACAGCTACTCGATACCGTTTGAATTGCTCGACAATTTCCCGGCAGAATTAGCGATGCCTGTTCTACGCGAATATGGCTTGGTCAACTGGGTGAGGATTAAAGGCGGGGTGTATTCTTACATTGAAAAGATTTTGGAGCGGTTTAAGGGCGATATACGGCTAAATGTGGAGATTGCCAATATTTTTAGAAGTGCGGATGCTGTAAAAATGGTGCTTTCTGATGGGGAAATCCAGGAATTTGATAAGGTGGTTTTTGCGATGCCACCAGACCAAGTTATGAGGTTATTGTCTGATCCAACGGAGGCGGAAAGGAAGCGGTTTTCGGCGTGGAAAGCCAATTATGCCACCACTGTACTGCATTCGGATACATCGATGTACGATCGCTATGGTATCCGCAAGTTATCAGAATTTGATTTTTTCGAGACGGACAAGGGATGGGGATATAATGCGAGCTTGAATCAGCTTTGCGGTATCTCCTCCCCACGAGAGTACAGTTTAGCTTTTCAACTGCAGGAGTCGATCGCCCAACAGCACATTATTCACATTCAGAAACATCACACGCCGCTGTACACTGTCGAGTCTTTTCGATATCGAGATGAAGTTATCGAGACTAATGGCGAAAACAACACTTATCATGCGGGAGCTTATTTGGGGGATGGTTTGCACGAAGGAGCCATTACCTCTGCTTTGCGAGTCGCGAAATTAATCGGGTGAGCTCAATTGTGATGCTACAAACTCTCGCAAATATCAGTAACTTTCCTGTCGGTGCAACACTCTCACAAAAGTCATGATGTTTGCATCAAAAGTTAAACCAATGCGAGAGTCGTCCACTCGGATGCGAAATTAATTTTTGACCTTGCCTAAGCTGCGACACCACGTGCTGCAGTTAAGTAGACATCATGGCTCACAGATGGAGGCATTGTTGATCCGGCTAACTGAGTACCCTCAAAGTTGGTTCCCGTGAATGTTGCCCCGCTCAAGTCGGCTTCACTCAAGTCTGCATAGCACAGCCTAGCCCAATCGAGGTTTGCCTGCACCAAAGAAACTCCCACCAGATTTGCCCTGGTTAAATCTGCTCCCATCAACTTGACGCCCCGCAACTGAGCTCCGCTGAGATTGGCAGCTAACAAGTTCGAGCCTTCCAGGTTTACCCCGTTCAGTTTGGCTTCGCTCAGGTTAACGCCATTGAGATCCGTCCTGCTCAGGTCGATGCCATTGATGTAAGCTTTCCTGAGATAGATGCCTGTTAGTTGAGCGCCAAAAAGCTTTGCACCGCTGAGTTTTGCCCCTCCGCAGTTTGCCCAGTTGAGGTTGGCTCCCGTGAGGTTGGCTCCCCGCAGGTTGATGAATTGCAGGTCGGCTGTACACAAATTGGCGTTCCAGAGGATGGCGCTCCGCAGGTTGCTACCGATGAGTTGGGCGCCACTCAACTTTGCCCTGGGCAATTTTGCTTTGACGAGGAAAGCTCCGCTGAGATTGGCTTTTGTAAGCTCTGCGTCCGCTAATCTAGCTTGGCCCATTTTGGCAAAACTCAGATTTGCCCTGTAAAGGTTTGCGCCGTTTAGTTCTGCTTTGGTGAGATGCGCCCGACTCAGGTTAGCTCCCGACAGGTTAGCCCTCGAAAGGTTTACGCCAACCAACATAGCTCCGCTGAGGTTTGCTCCGCTGAGGTTTGCGTCAGCAAAGTCTCTGTTTCCATTTTCGTACTCTTTGAGCAGCTCGGTTACTTCCATACGGGTCACATTCCTAATAGCGGAAATTTATCTAGAAATAAACACTCTTTATAAATATTTTATCTCAAAGGGAGCGGACGCGATCGCACTTTCAAGAAAGCTGAACAATTAACTTTATATATATACATATATAGCCTTTCTCAAAAAGGTGAGGTACGAATTTTGACCTAGAAAGCTTGACACTACAGGGTTTCTGTATACCTCATGTTACTGAGAAAGGCTATACTTTGTGCTTTTTCCAGAGTTCCGACTTTTTTGATGTCATAGTCTGAAACCCTTGATTTACTTAGCCTCTAGTGTGCTTCGGCAAGCGTGGCGATCGTACTGAGATCCGTGAAACCGTTATTCTCAGTAGGTAAGCCATCAAACCCTGTCCGAAGTGTTAATCAATAGTTAAAATCAATATTCTTATTGTCCACTGTGGCTAACAGCTTTTTTAAACCGAGACTGCAAATTTGTTGGTTGTGTTTGCGTCAGGTGTCGCGAAGGCTGGCATGGCCATAGCTCCATATTTGATATACTGTCATTTTTCATTAAAATTCAATGTGGAACAACAGTTTAATAAGCGAGAATTTTTCTCGGTTGTCTCGCAGCAGTTAGACGATCGTGCTTTTCAATATTTCCTTTAGTCGATCGGGTGAAAAGTAATTTCAGACATTGTACTTCTGAGGAATTTATCGATATACCTAACGGTAGAGGGTATTCGTTCAAAACCTAGCAGATAATATACTGCAGATGGTACAAAACTAACAGCGAGTAATATCTTTATAGGCTCACCCCCTCAACTGGCAGTTAGGCAAATGTGTCAATCTATGTTATGCTGAGTCAAAACTGAGGAATTATCATGTCAAAAGAAAGAAAAAGCAATAAAGAAGTCAAAAAGCCAAAGAAACAACCTGATGGTGTGGCTAAGCCGAAGGATGACAAAAAAAATTATGGTAGCACGGACGGCCGCAAGTAGAGATAGCTGCCCCTCTCGGAATTGCGATTAATTTTGTTGAATTGTCATTACTATCGATTTTTAACAGATTTAAATATCCTATTTTGGGATTATCCGAAAACAGGTTTATTATATCTAGGGTATATGCAGTGCTAAACCCAAAGTATAATGAAATCTGTTTTTAGCGATGAATATGAAACCTTCCGTTGCTGTATGATTGCTGCTCGTAAAGAAGCGCAACTAACTCAGGAGTCTGTTGCTAAATCTCTTAAAAAGCCCCAGTCTTTCGTAGCCAAATATGAAAACGGTGAACGACGGTTAGATGTAATTGAGTTTCTGTTAGTTGCTCATGTAATTGGTGTAGATCCTTGCGATATTATTAGGAAAATTTCCCAAAAAATATCTAAAGCATCTTGTGAGAGGGAGATATGAATACGCAAGATGTAATCAGACTTGCATCCCACTATCTAGATCGCTTATCGGGTAACACTTTCGACGTTTTAGATGTATCTAAACCTGTTACCGTAGATGCAGCAGTCAACCTGTCTAAAGTTATCTCAAAGCTTTCGCCCTTAGTCGGAAATTTAATCGAATTTAACACCGTTGAATTCTTGAATCAACAAAATGAGTTCGCTGAATTTGGAAAGTGGCATAGGCAAGATCCGGGCTTTCCAGATACTATTTTCCTGGGCATAGTTCAACCAACGCCAGGATTAGAAATTAAAGCGTGGTTCCCACTAGCAACAGAGATAACAGCACGTTTCAAAGATAGTCAGAATCACTTTAGGTTCGATCAGACCTACGTTGCTATCCTGGCATGGCTACCCGATAAAATCATCTATGGCAAGCCTCGCATTCTTGATGTGTGCGTTGTCTCTGGTTTATCGGTAGCTGTAGCGAGAGATACCCACTATCACAATCCGCCGGATTATCTTGTTTTAGAGCCGGAAGATACAACTCAAAGAACAGCAAATTTGCAACAAACAAACACCAGTGGATATAAATTCCAAGGCTCTGCTGAGGAGTTTTTAGAAGCTAAGAAAATAGTTGATTCATGGGGTACTCAAGGAAAAGTCTACAAACCAACAAGAGAGTATCAGCGCCTTCTGCGGGAGCTACGGATACGCTATGAATATAGACTAGATACAAATTTTGCAAAGATGGACAGAATTGTACATCCAGGCATTGAGGAATTTAAGCGACGTGTCTACAATACTGAAGTTTCCGCTATGACCGTTGGTCGGTGGAATAAGCTTTTATCAAGTCGCCTAGAAGGCAGCATCAAGAAATCCCTACAAGATTATCTACAGATTAGAGAAGAGAGTATTGATGAAATTATTGATTAAATCTCTGTACACCATAGTAGAAATAGTCGGGGTCTATCTCGCAAGAAAAGGCTTTTCGTTTTAGTTTACGTGCTGACAAAGCTGCACTGAAAAGTCCACCAAAAGGTTCCCATATAACATCGTTTTCATCGCTCGATGCCTCAACAATAAGGTTCATCAGATCCAGAGGTTTTTGGTTGAGATGTAATGCTTTTCCAGAGAGAGCTTTAACTCTCTCATCGCCCCGTAAAGCTTGACGCTCCCAAACGTTTGTAAAACCGTGAGGGCATCTAAATTTCGATCGCATCTTGCTCCATTCTTGTCCCGTTAAAGGCTGATTGCCATCCAGCGAAAAGTATGGTTTTCCTTGAGGACTACCATACTCATTTGCATAGTTCACTAGCCTTTCAAACATCTCGGTCGGAGGGAAATACCACAAATGCCCTTGATCGAAGTATTTCCTGGTTGCTGCATCCACCAGCCCGCAAGCATTATTGGCCCGTCGTAACGGCAACCCAGAGCGTTTCCACTCTCGCAATAACCACGCCTTTAAGGTAAGTTCATTAACTGTTACTTCTCTAACGTATTGAACGCAGACTTCTGTAACGACGGGGAACCTGCGAATTTTCTGTGTGTTAACATTCCCTGCGATATGACCTTTTCCCTTGTTCCAAATATTGGAATTGACATAGCGCCAACCATATTTTTCTAGAAGTGGATGCACAATAGCCCAACCAATCTCTGAATTCCAAAACCAGAGTGTTGTACAGGGTATCGCTGCTTTTGACCAGGCCTCGATATGAGGTTTATACCAATTAGGTAAATCAATGTGATCTGAGGTATCTCCTTCAAACCCAAGAATACCGTAAGCTCCATCTGAAACTATGACAGTAGGTTGCTCCCAATTGTCGTAGTGCTGGAGACTATCGCCGAGATATAAAGTAACGTATTCGTCACTCCATGTAGAAAAATTAAAATTGGTATTGAGATTAGCTACTTTGCCACGACCAACAGTGCTGCTCGCTTTGCGTTTTAAGATGCTGGGAGAATTCGCTTTTGCGTTAGGACTCATTTATTGACTTACGTGACTGTAAAAATTAAGTACAAATATTTTATCCTGTTTTGGGATATTGAGGGTAAGTGATACCAAAGTTAACCTACCTACTTCCGCTTTGTTGACAAAAAAAATAGTTCGATCGCCCAATCCCATCAAATCCCATCAAATGTATCACAGGGATATCTCAGTCACCGCAATATTACCCTCAAAACACACATCAACATCAGTCCCCGCCGCCCGATCGCGCGACCCATATTCTCCCGCATAATAAAAGTATTCTCCCTCCATGCGGTAAACCACTGGCAGTGGCTGCGTCGAAGGCTGGCAAAACACAATATCCGGTTCCGCACTTCCCGGCGCTAAATGCGGCAAATTCACATTCCAGAAACACCCCGACTTTGGTTCCCGATTCAGCAAATCCGCCAACACCCGCGATGTCCACCGAGTAGCGACATCCCAGTCAATTTCGAGCGGCCTTTTAATCCGGTGGGAAATTGCGATTCCCGGAATACCGTGCATGGCTGCTTCGCGCACAGCCGCCACCGTACCCGAAATATACACGTCAACCCCCAAATTGCCACCCGCGTTAATACCCGAAAGCACCAAATCCGGCTTTGCACAAACGTGATGAAGAGCAATACGCACGCAATCGGCCGGTGTTCCCCCTACAGCATACTCAAATTCCGATCGCCGATCGACATGAATCGGACTGTGAGCAGTCACTTGATGCCCGCAGCCCGACAATTGCCCCTGCGGAGCTACCATAATTGTCTTGCCGCTTACTGCTTGCAAAAGTGCTTGAATGCCGGGAGCATCGATGCCGTCGTCGTTGGTTAAAATTATTGTCATTGAAAATGTGTCGGTTTTATAGAACCGATTTGAGAGCGCAGAGGCTGGCAACCTTCTGGTAGCTCTAGCCCAAATTGGTTGTTGGTTGGTGGCGATCGTCAGTATGAGCATTGCCACACATTTATATCATCGCATTAATTGAACAATTGCCCCAGAAATGTGGCGCGCCACATTTTAGCCCAGTCGCACCTTGAGATGACAGCTAAAGCGACTTGTTACGCTTGCCCCAGTGCAGCATTCATGACATCACTGTCGATGCAAACATCTAATCACATAATTTTTTCCTCGGCTCTCCCCGATGCTTAGTGTTAAAAGTAGCAGATGATACTAACTATCTGAGACTGAACGTTGAAACCCTCGATCGTGCTAAATTATTAGCTTGCGTTATCACCATAAGTATGAGAGAGCCGATAATAAGTTAATGTCGATTCCAATTGCGCTTTGAGGCAGGGGATGGGAGAATATATATGAAATCCTTATCAAAGATAGTATCTAAGTGACAGTCCTCATTTCCCCTTCATAAATCAAATACTTATCTACACTGTTACCATTATTATATTTTAACTCAGGAGAGCCACATGAGCGAACCCACTAAAAGCAATACCAAAGCAGGCTGTCCCCCAGTTCCTCAGTCAATTATGACCGCCAGTCGGAAAGAACTATGTAATGTCCCATTGGAGATTGAGGGGGAACTACCAGAAGAGGTACAGGGTTATATCTTCATTGTTGCGCCAGTAGGAACCGTTGAATCAGGAGGTCTTCCTTTTGCCGACGGAGACTCATTTTTGAATGGCGACGGCATGATTTACCGACTTGATTTTAATCAAAAGGGTCAAGTAATTTTGAAAACGCAGATTGCCAAGCCTCTAGATTACCATTTTGACGAAGCAACTAAAGGCACTAAGTTGGGATTTCGCAATCATGGGATCTTAAGGTTTTCCTTACTTCTGGGCGCTCGCAACGAGTTAAATACAGCTTTTCTGCCCGTAAAATTCTCTCAAGACGAACCTGAGCGCTTGCTAGTAACTTATGACGCGGGTCGTCCTTATGAGATTGATACAAATACCCTTAAGGTGGTGACGCCAGTTGGGTCAAATAAAGAGTGGCGTCCTGAAGCTCCTCTGCCCTATCTTTTTCCACCCATTTTTAGTACCGCCCATCCTGCCTTTGATACCGACACGGGCGAGATGTTCGCAGTTAATTATGGTAGATCGTTAGAAAATTTTCTTGAGACTATACCTTTCATTAAAGAGATAGACGAATGCTTTCCAGAAGTTCGTCAATTTTGGGGAAAATTTAAGGGTTTAGAAGATTTCGTCTATCTGATTCGTTGGGATGGCGTAAATCCCTTAGAGCGGTGGACGCTGGTAAATGCTGATGGTTCACCAGTCAGCATTAAGCAAACTATCCATCAGATTGGAGTAACCGAAAATTATGTAATTTTGATGGACACAGCCTTTAGCACTGGACTGGATCAGTTGCTGGGCAATCCTTTTCCAGGCGACAAGGAGCGAGAAATAATTTTAAGGAACTTATTAGCAAGTCCACCTTCACCCGATTCTATTATTTATATCGTTAGTCGCAACGATCTGCAAAAGGGGCAGCGTCCAGCCTTGAACGAACCAGAAGTTAACGTTGTCGCGCGGAAAGTGGTAATTCCCCTCGAAGCAGCTCACTTTTTGGTGGACTATGAAAATCCTAATGATAAAATTACGCTCCACGTAGCCCATATTTGTGCTTGGGACGTTGCTGAATGGCTGCGTAAATACGATCTTTCCGCTTATCAACCCCACAATCCCGTGCCTAAAAACTTGCCTGGGATGGAACTGAATGAGATGGACATCAGCCGTTTGGGACGCTATGTAATTGACGGAAAAAACCAAGTCGAGCCAAAAGTTATCTGGGATATCGAGTGTACGTGGGGGCTTGGATTATACGCCTACCTTGACCGATTACCATCAGGTAAAACTCCCAGAAAGCTAGATAATATTTACTGGATTTCTTTCGGACTGTGGAAGGATTTAACCACCGAGTTTTTGTGCCACTTATACCGAGATTATAAGTATCAGAAAGTACCGCAGTCAGATGTTCTGGCTCTGGCTAAAAAGGGCGTACCAGCTTGCTTGCTGCGACTGGAAACGCAGTCGATGGAAATTGCCGATCGCTATCAGTTTGATCCAGGCTACATCGTGAGTTCACCGCAGTTTATGCCGCGTCGCGGTAATCAAGGTAGTTCAACTGACGGTTATATAGTTTGCACCGTTTTCACTCCCCAAAGAAATGAAATTTGGATTTTCGAGGCTGACAATTTGTCTGGCGGGGCGAAATGCAAACTCAGCCATGAATCCCTTGACTTTACATTCACATTGCATACAGCTTGGTTAGAACAAATAGGGCCTCGTTCAGCTAAATACAAAATCTCGTTGCCGGAAGATTACGAGGAATTAGCAAAGAACTTCCAATCTCCGCCGGAATTCGAGAAAGAGATTCAGGAGTTGTTTGCTAAAGAGTTGTACCCGCGCTTTGAAAGTGAGTAAAAATTTACTAACAGGCAGATTATCCATGAATCTGCCTGTGATTTTGAATAGTTAATGAAAAGGGTAAGGTGAAAACAATGCTCGTTCTTTCAGGATACGAAATCATAGAAAAAATTTACGATGGAGTAAGGACTGTTGTATATAGAGCTAAAAAAGATGGTTACAGACAACCAGTTATCATGAAAATTATTAAATATGAATATCCTACGCTTGAACAAATCACCAATTTAAGGCAAGAATTTATAATTACTCAAAATTTAGAGTGTGAAGGAATTGTCAAAACTTACAACTTAGAAAATTATCAGAATAGTTTAGCGCTAATATTAGAAGATTTTGGGGGTCTATCCCTTTATCATTTTATGGCAGCCAATAACCTGTCAATAACTGAGTTGCTGAGGGTAGCGATCGCTCTCTCCGAAACTTTGATCTATCTCCATCAAGTACCGATAATTCACAAAGACATTAAGCCCTCAAATATCATTATCAATCCAGCGACCGGAAAAGTAAAACTGACTGACTTTAGTATTTCATCGCGCTTGGAATTAAAAAACCAAAGCATTAGCAATCCCAACTTGCTAGAAGGGACTCTCGCTTATATGTCACCCGAACAAACGGGGAGGATGAATCGAGCAATTGACTACCGCACCGACTTCTACTCTTTGGGAGTGACTTTCTATGAAATGCTGACCAACCAGTTGCCATTTACTACCACCGATCCGATGGAGTTGGTTTACTGTCATATTGCCAAACAACCCGTCCCACCTAAAGAGGTAGCAGAAATTCCTCAAGCGGTTTCAGATATTGTGATGAAACTGTTAGCCAAAAATGCGGAAGACCGATATCAAAGTGCGGCGGGATTAAAATTTGACCTGGAAACTTGTTTGCAGCAATTGCAGACAACTGGCAAGATTGAAAATTTTCCCATCGGTCAACGCGATCGCGGCAACCAATTACTTATTCCCCAGAAGCTTTATGGTAGAGAAACCGAAGTCCAAATTCTTCTAGATGCCTTTGGACGAGTCAGCCTCGGTGCCACCGAGATGATGTTAGTTTCCGGTTATTCCGGGATTGGTAAAACTTCAATCGTCAATGAAGTTCATAAACCAATTGTAGCAGCTAGGGGATATTTTATTGCGGGTAAGTTTGACCAGTTTAAGCGCAATATTCCCTATGCGGCGTTAATCCAAGCATTTCAAGAATTAGTTCGTCAGCTATTAACCGAAAGTTCCGAACAAATTGCTATTTGGAAAGCAAACTTATTAAAAGCGCTAGATAATAACAGTCAAGTTATTATTGATGTTATCCCGGAAGTCGAACTAATTATCGGTAAACAGCCTGAAGTTCCTCAACTGGGTTCATCGGAATCCCAAAACAGATTTAATCGGGTATTTCAACAATTTATTCGCGTTTTTTGTCAACCCGAACACCCGCTCGTCATATTCCTAGACGATTTACAGTGGGCAGATTCGGCATCTCTCAAGCTAATCCAACTCTTAGTCACTGACCCAGATAGCAAATATTTATTAACGATTGGAGCTTATCGAGATAACGAAGTCAGTCCCGTTCATCCTTTAATTCAGACAATAGAAAAAATTCAAGAAACTGAAACGGTGGTGAATAATATCACCATTCAGGCGCTGGCTTTGGATAGCGTCAACCAATTAATCGCGGACACTCTCGATTCCAGCATAAATTCAGACAAAATAAAAGTTTTTTCACAGTTACTTTTTAATAAGACCCAAGGCAATCCGTTTTTCTTAACGCAGCTACTCAAAACCCTGTACTCGGAAAATCTGCTGGTTTATCAAGTAGATATAGACCGCTGGGAGTGGGATATTCAACAAATACAGGCGATTGGTATCGCAGATTTCAATATCGTTGAACTGGTTGCCAGAAATATTCGCAAACTCCCAGAAACAACCCAGAAATCATTAAAATTAGCGGCTTGTATCGGCAACCAATTTAACTTAGAAGTTTTATCAATTGTCAATGAAGAATCAAACATAGCGACGGCTGCTCATTTGTGGGAAGCACTGCAAGCGGGTTTGATTCTGCCGCTGTCTGAAAATTACAAAATTCCTCTAGTGTTTGCCCAGGAAGATTTGGCATCTGTACGCGATATCAAAGTTGACTACAAATTTTTGCACGATCGAGTGCAGCAAGCAGCTTATTCTTTGATTCCAGAGTCAGAGAAAAAAGCCACTCACCTGAAAATTGGTCAACTGTTGCTGAATAATACAACAGAGCAAGAGCGAAAAGATAATATTTTTGCTCTGGTTAACCAACTGAATTTTGGCACAGATTTGCTAACTAATCAGTCAGAAAAAGATGAGTTAGCCCAATTAAACCTGATTGCTGGACAGAAAGCAAAGGCAGCTACTGCATATGAAGCCGCTATTAATTATTTGAATGTAGGTATAGAACTCCTGAGTCAAGATAGCTGGGAAAGTCGATACGATTTGACATTTGATTTTTATCTGGAAGCGGCGGAAGCCGAATATCTCAATGCCAATTTAGAACGAGCGGGGAGCTTGTGCGATCGCACTCTCCAAAAAACCAAAACCATCCTCGAACAAGTCAACTTATACGAACTGAAAATTAGGCTTAACCTCGCTAAAAACCTGAACAATTCTGCGGTAGATACCGGACTGCAAGTTCTAGAAATGCTGGGAGTGACCATATCTCAATCACCGCCGCAAGAACTCAATATTGAGGAGTTAGCTAACCTGCCAGAAATGACCGATCCCTACAAGCTGGCGGCTATGCAGTTTTTAGTTCTGATTTTCCCACCAGCTTGCTTCGCAGAAAGCCCGCTATCGCTACCAATTCTATATACTATGATCGAACTTTCTCGTCAGTATGGGAATTCGCCACAGTGTACTTTTGCATATTCTATTTACGGAATACTCGTGTCTTGGCTCATACCAGATATAGATTTTGCCTATCAACTTGGTGAACTTTCTTTACAAGTATTAGAGCAGTTAGATGCCAAAGAGTTTCGTTCTAAAACATTGGTTAATGTTTCCATCTGTATTACGCACTTCAAAAAGCATACTAGGGAAACTATAGAACCCCTTCGTCAAGCAATTAATAGCGGCTTAGAATTTGGAGATATAGAATATGCTTGTCATGCTGCTGATTACTACTGCGCTCATCTGTTTTTTAATGGCGAGCATCTAGACTACGTGCAAGAACAACAAAAAAACTATATTGATTTTGCAGATAAGTTTTCCCAAGAACATCAGTTTTATCTGCTCAAAATTATTGGTCAATTAGTCGCAAATTTACGAGGCATAACAGATAATAGCCTGATTTTAACTGGTGAATTTTTGAATGAGGGAGAAGCTATTGCTTATTTGACAAAAATTAATAATTTAATGTCTTTATTTAGAGTGCTTTTTGCAAAAACCCTACTTTGCTATTTATTTAAAGATTATAAAAATGCTATAATTTATGCTAAAACAGCGTTAAATAATTCAATGCTTGTTCAAGGTAACATTAGTTTTAATAACCACGTTTATTACTATTCTCTGGCTCTTTTAGCTCAGTATTTTCAGGAAACTGAGGAAAAGCAGCAACAATACCTGAAACAAGTAGAAGAAAATCAGGAAAAGATGAAATATTGGGCGTTTCATTGCCCAGCCAATTACCAGCATAAGTATGACTTAGTAGAAGCAGAAAAAGCCCGCGTCTTAGGGCAATCTTTCTCAGCAATGGAATATTACGACCGGGCGATAGATGGAGCCAAGGAAAATGGATACGTCCAGCACGAAGCCCTCGCCAATGAACTAGCAGCAGAATTTTATTTAGCATTAGGTCGTCAGAAAGTAGCGCGTACCTACCTGATTGACGCTTACTATGCTTATATTCGCTGGGGAGCAAAGGCAAAAGTTAAGGATTTAGAAGAGCGCCATGCTGAATTAATCGCACCTATCGTCGGTAGGAAAAATAGCCTGACGAGTGGAAGAGACGAAAGGATTATTCAGAGCAGAACCACTGTAACTTCTACCAGTTCAGGTGCTGCAAACGAGCTGGATTTATCAACAATTATCAAAGCCTCCCAAGCGCTCTCAGGGGAAGTTCATTTAGATAAGTTACTCTCGAATTTGATGCAAGTCTTGCTGGAAAACGCGGGAGCAGAAAAATTTTATTTCCTCCTACCTGACCCAGCAGGTAAGTGGAAAATTGAAGCTCAATGTACGGGTGAACGATGTGAATTAATCTCCAAGTCAGCGACTGAAAGTCAAGAGATTCCTATCTCGCTGGTTAATTATGTAGAACGCACGCAAGAAACTCTTGCGATCGATGATGCAACGAATAAAAGCAGGTTTGCGTCTGACCCGTATATTATTCAGCAGCGACCTAAATCTATTTTGTGTAGCCCCCTGATTAATCAAGGTAAGTTGGTAGGCATCTTATATCTAGAAAATAATTTAACAGCGGGGGCTTTTACGCGCGATCGCTTAGAAGTCCTCAACATCATTTCCGCCCAAGCTGCGATCTCCATCGAAAATGCCCGTCTCTATCAAACTTTAGAAGAAAAGGTGCAACAACGCACCGCCCAACTCGCCCAAGCAAACCAGGAAATTAGCGACCTCAACAACAAACTTAAAGCCGAAAACATCCGCCTCAGTGCTGAGTTAGAAGTCACCAAACGACTGCAACAAATGATCTTGCCCAAACAATCAGAACTAGATAAAATTAAAGGATTAGAAATAGCTGGATATATGCAACCTGCGGATGAAGTTGGCGGCGACTACTACGACGTGCTAACCCAAAATGATCAGGTAAAAATTAGCATCGGCGATGTTACGGGACATGGTTTAGAAAGTGGCGTATTAATGATTATGGCGCAAACCGCCGTCCGCACTCTCCAACAAATGAACGAAACCGATCCGGTGAAGTTTCTTGATGTGTTAAACCGCACCCTTTATGCCAATATCGAGCGCATCGACTCGTCTAGAAACATGACCTTGGCTTTGTTAGATTATCAAGATAGTAACTTTACCCTCAGCGGTCAACATGAAGAAGTTATCGTAGTCCGTACTGATGGTAACATTGAACGGATCGATACAATAGAACTCGGCTTTCCTCTGGGATTAGAGGAAGATATTGCTGATTTTGTTTCCCAAGTTCAAGTGCATCTTAATCCAGGGGATGTAGTAGTGCTTTACACAGATGGAATTACCGAAGCTGTAAATATAAATAAAGTGTATTACGGCATAGAAAGATTGTGCCAAGTGACCAAAGAAAATCGCCACAAAACGGCTGAAGAAATTCGACAAGCAGTAATTGATCATCTGCTGCAACATATTGACAAACATAAAGTTTTTGACGACATTACGTTGGTAGTCATAAAACAGAAATAACGCAAGTGGGTAATTGGTAAATTGTTTGAGCGTCCGACGATCGAAACCGACTTCACGCCCAACAATTTTGGGAATGGTGCGCGGACTCAGGAAGTGCGATCGGCAAACAGAACCGGCGTATTTGTATAAAAAATAACTATTATCTTAGTAATTTTACGCAAATACGGGTTGTAACAGCCGATGGTACCGAAAGTTGCAATAACGGATAGTTAGGCGTGGAATGCCTCCGCAGCAGTCATCCTAGCCTTGGCGACACAACCGAGTTTACGAAAGGTTTAAGAATAAACCTCGCAAAATATTGTTTTGGTAAAGGTATCAAAAATGTATAGACAAACACTTTTAAATGAGCGATGTTGTAAGTAGATACCAAAGGAAATCAATAAAGTCAATCCCCCCAGCGATATAAAAAAGGTCTTACTCTTATGAAAACCAACTTCGCCCAACCACTAACCGCCTGTCTAGCTACTGCTGGTTTAGTTGTTGCTTCTTCCTTACTAACTGCAACGCAAGCCCAAGCATTCAGTTTATCCGTGGCTCCTCAGTACGGTACTACCAACGGCATTGGCACCGGCGCTACTGCAACATTGGACTTCAACTTTGTCCAAAATGGAGCCGATTTGCTCCTGAATTTGGGCATCACCAATACCACGGGCACTCAGGCTACAGCGGGTGGTGCAACAAACTCTTCTCTCGTTGCGGTGGCATTTGACGTATTGAGCGGCGCTACTGCATCGGTTAAACCTACCGCAGGCAGCGCTTTTACAGAGTTTTGGCAAAACGTTGAAATTAGCGGTTTGCAAAAAGACGGTTTCGACTATGGCATTAGCACTCCGCGTAATAGCTTTGAAGGTGGCAACGCTAATGGAGGCTTATATAAAAATGAGTCTACTTTGGTGAGCTTTTTGCTAACTGGCAGCAGTCTGAGTGCGGCTCAGGCAGAAAGTGCTTTCTTGACCGGATTCCAGAATGGTACGCTCAAGGCAGGGGTTCGCTTCCAACAGGTAGCTGGGTCTAATGTTGGCACCAGTGACAAAGTTATGGCCGGAGTTTCGGCTGATGCTGAGCCAGTGCCCGAACCAACCACTATTGCAGGTATGGTGATGGGATTGGGAAGTTTAGTAGCAGCACGCCGCAAGCAGGCAAAAAAGGCTCTTGCTTAAATTTTATCAGGGGTGCGGGTCATCCATCGGCAGAAAAGCTCGCCGCAGTTCTAGTGAATTCAGCTTAACTTCTAGTATCAACTCATAAGAGCCAGCACAGCTATCGTGCTTCTGGCTCTTATTTTTGTTCTTCACCTTGACAAAAATGTAGATTTTGTCAAGGTGAAAAACAAAAAATTTGCGATGCCCGCATTTCCGCAAAAATTGACCTAAAATCCCAAAATCCCCAGAAAATATCAACCAACTTGTGGTAATGTTTTGTGTCGGTTGCTATGTGGCAATCCTTCTGCAAGTTCAGTTAAACGCGCTCTCAGCAATGTTTTTGCCAATTATACCCTTAGCTCAAGCAATCCCGACACCTCCGACCCAACAAGTCATCATCGAGCGAGAATTCCCGCTACCGGAAAACGAACTGGATTTGCCAGCGCCTCCAACAACCGCCCCGCTGAACACTGTGACGGTGCCCCAGCAAGTGCGCGTTTTACCGGGACAACTCGACAGCATCCCGGTTTTCAACAGCAACAGCCCCGAAGTTGTGCAAACCGAAGGCATTTTGCTCTCCACATTTGGGCCCGAAGGAAAACAAGTACCTTCTGCACACTTAAACTTTCCCTTCAAAGGTCGATTTGACATCTTTGCCCACCACATCGCCAAAGCTAAAAATCGCGAAGAAACTCGCACCTTATTTCAAGGAATAATTGTCCACAATCCTAACTCCGAACCTGTTACTTTAAATGTCTTGCAAGGAGCAACTTATTTAACTCGGCCGGATGCCTTGTTTGTCGATTTGCCGTCGTATTTAGAGAATCGATTCGGCACTGTGTTTGCGGGGCCTGGAAGCCGCATCACTAGCGATGTATTGCGGGGGTTCAGACAAGCCATTTTGCCCGCTGCGATCGAGATTCCGGGCAATCAGAGCCGAATGCTGATGAATTTGCCGATACCTGTGGGGAATATCACGCCTTCTTCCAACGGTCGATCGACCTTAATGCGAATGTCGAGCAGCAATTCGGTTTATGTAGCATCATTAGCAATGTTTGCTCCTACAACTCAAGAAGGAGTCGAGCAATATCCGACTTTAGAAGAGTGGGAAAATATTTTAAATACCAAAGGTTTAGCGGGGCCCAGAGATTTAGCACCAACCCCCAGAGGCGAAAATCCGGTGCAAAAAATTTATGGCCGCGTGGCGGGAGTAGCGGAAGGTTCCCAGTGGCAAGCTAAAATTACGGACAATTCGAGAACCGATTATTTAACTATTCCCAAGCGCGGCGAGTCATTTTCCTATGCTCTGAGCACAACGGATACGGGTACTTTTGGAACTGGTCAAATTCAAAGTGCTAAAATGTTAGCTCGCTATCCCGATACTGCTTATTCTGCTCACGGTAATTATGGGATTCAATACAACTTAACTTTTCCGCTTTACAACAAATCTCGTGAATCCCAATCTGTTAGCATTAAAATGCAAACACCGATCAAAGCAAATATAGAAGCGGGGGGATTGATGTTTTACGATCCTCCTGAAAATCGGATATTTTTCCGAGGTACGGTGCGGGTGATGTTTAAGGATGATACGGGCAAGACTTTGACGCGCTACATTCACATCGTGCAGCGCAGGGGACAGCAGGGGGAACCTTTGGTGAATGTGAATATGAAGCCGGGGGAACGCCGTTTGGTGCAGGTGGATTTCTTGTATCCGCCGGATGCGACGCCGCCGCAAGTTTTGACTGTGCGATCGAGTAATTAATTGGTGGTTATACCAATTTAATATGAAGCTGCACAGAACATAGAGCCAGTAGGTTGAATCTTACTGGCAACAATGATAAAGTTTAGACAACTGTTGAATAAGGAGAATAGTTATGTCTGTTCAGATGCAAAGACGGCTATTTACAGTACAAGAATATCACCTAATGGGTGAGGCTGGCATTTTGAGCGAAGATGACCGAGTAGAATTGATAGAAGGAGAAATTGTTCAAATGGCTGCAATTGGTACTCGTCATGCAAGTTGTGTAAAGCGCCTGATCGCTGTGTTCTCCGATTTGGAGAGAAGACGTGCGATTATAGGCGCCCAAGACCCGATCCAGTTAACTGAACGCACCGAACCTCAACCGGATATTGTATTGCTGCAACCTCGCGCTGACTACTATGCTACTGCACATCCAGTACCATCTGAAGTTTTGTTGTTAGTTGAGGTTTCTGATAGCACTGTTTATTTCGATCGCGATGTGAAAGTACCTAACTATGCTCGTGCTGGTATTCAAGAAGTATGGTTGTGGGATCTTGAGATTAATTGTTTAGAAGTTTACCGTTTTCCGACGGCAAATGGCTATACTTCAATGCAAAAGTTTGAGCGGGGAGAAATGGTGGCGCCGCTAGCTTTTCCTGAGTTTGAAGTAAGCGTTGATTTTATTTTGGGTTAGAGCGATATAGAATTATAGCCTTTCTGGTTTGACATGAGGTGTTCTCGTGGGCGATCCTCTTCGAGGGCTTCGCTAACGGGCGATCGGGGAGCGGTTGGGAGCGGTGCTTACCTCATTTTATTGAGAACCGCTATAGATTCAATATTATAAACTCTTAGCTGATTGACAGTCAACTGTCAACAGTTAACTGTCAACAGTTAACTGTCAACAGTCAACTGATTAAAGTGTCAAAGACTGAGGATTTGTCTCAATCAATTTCGCTAAATCTTGCAAGAAAGATGCAGCATCAGCACCGTAAATAATCCGGTGATCGCAAGTAATATTCACCTGCATTTGCCGCTTCACTCCCATCAAACCATCCTCGTTTGCAACTACTTGCGGCCGCGAAGAACCGATCGCCAAAATCGAGCCTTGATTCGGCGGCAAAATCGCGTCAAACTTGTCTACTCCAAACATTCCCAAATTGGAAAGAGTAAAAGTTCCCGTGCTGTACTCATCAGGCTTCAACTGCTTGGTGCGGGCGCGATCGACTAAATCCTTCCAAGTGCGCGAGAGCGAATAAATATCGAGGCGATCGGCATTTTGCAACACCGGCGTAATCAAACCACCGCCATCCATCGCCACCGCTACCGCCACATTAATATCAGCGCGGTATTGAATTCCCGACTCCACATAAGAAGCATTCAGCAGAGGATGTTTTTGTAAAGTTACAGCTACAGCCTTCGCCAGCATAGCCGTCATCGTGACGCCCTTCGACTTAATTTGTTTGTAGAGTTTGTCGAGATTATCAGTAGTAATTGTGTAACCGACGCGGAAAGACGGCACGCTCAAACTTGCTTCCATATTCCGCACCACCGCATTTTGCAGCGCATTCATCGGTACTCTTTGGCCCGAAAGTGCGATCGCCGGGACTGGTGCGGGTGCGGGTTTGGCTGCTGCGGGGGCGGGTGCTGCAGATGCCGGTGCGGGTGCTGCGGGAACTGTTACCGCTTGCTGAACCGGAGCTGGTTGAGCTTTGCCGGCTGCTGCTTCCACATCCTCTGCGACAATGCGACCGTTGGGCCCGCTGCCTTTGATAGAATTCAAATCTACTTTAAACTCTTTGGCTAATTTGCGAGCGCGGGGAGAAACGACGCTGCGGCCGTTTTGGCGACTAACATTTTGCTGTAAACCTGCTGAGGATGTAGCTGCGATCGCAGGAGCGGGGCTGGGAGCAGGGGCTGCTGCTGCGGTTGGGGCGGCTGCTCCTTGCTGCTGAGCTGCGGCGATTTCGGCTTCTGTTTCTGCTACCAGGGCGATTGCCGCCCCCACCGGAGCTACTTCGCCTGCAGGTACGATAATTATTGCTAAATAGCCTTCGTAGAAAGACTCCACGTCCATGTCGGCTTTGTCGGATTCAACCACCACCACCGTTTCGCCTTTTTCTACTTTGTCTCCGGCGGATTTGACCCAGGAAACAATTTTGCCCTCTGTCATGGTAGAACTCAGGGCTGGCATGAAAACTTCGCGAATCATCTGTAAAAAGTCCTTTTGTGTTGATAATAGGTAATCGGTATTTGGCAATTGAGCATTGGCGATCGGCCACTGGCAATACTTATTATTATGCCAGTGTCTCGCATTCTTGATGTGTGACTGTTGACTCAAAATCAATTGCCAATTACCGATCGCCAATTACCACTTACCAATTTCTAAATATCACCTCGAATTTCTTCGACTATGCCGTCGCGGAGGAGAATTTCTACTTGCATTTTTTGAATCAAGTTTTCTCCCAGCCCGACAGTGAATGTGCCGTCAATTTGACCTTGACTCACTTCTTGTTCCAGGTCTAGCACCTGCACTTGCTGAAGCTGTTGCAGGTTTTGGTTTTTCTGTTCTAGCAGTTCGCTTTTTCTTTGATTCACCTGCACTTGAATGTTTTCTATTTGCTGCATTACTTGCGGGCCTGGGGGCTGCAAATTTGACTTTTGGATTTCTGAAATCATCCGCTGCCCTTGCATTTCTAACTGTTGTAGCTGAGAGTCTATTTGGTTGATTTGGGCTTGGAGTTGCTGTTGAGCTTCTTCTTTCCAGCGAGGAGTAACGACGACTTTAACGTTAATCGATCGCTTCAAGAGTAATTGTGGTTCCATAAAGTTGTTGCTTGTCAATTAGGAATTAGGCATTAGTCATGAGTCATTAGTTGGTAAACCTGAACTAATGGCCCAGGACTGAGGACTCGGAATCGGGACTCGGGTGTTGGGATAATTTTTTCTTTTCCATTCCCCAAGTCCAGCGAATATTTCAAAACATCCCGTCAATCATATCGCGGTAGTGTTGCGTCACAACCGGGCGCTTAATTTTCAGGGTCTGGGTCAACATTCCATTTTCCATCGAAAATGGCTCCTGAATCAACCGGAACGGGCCGATGCGATCGTCCGCGCGGTATCCAGGGCGATTTTGCACCTCTCGGTTCAATTCTTTGCGAAATAAATCTTGAATTGTCTTGCTATTCCAGTCAATTTCGTGTATGGGGGGATTCTGAGTTTCTGCCCATTTCTGCACGGCTTCTGCATTGGGGACAATTAAGGCGCCGACGGATTTCTGGTCTTGACCTACTAGCATAATTTGGTCGATGTAGGGGCTGCGGACGCAGGCGTCTTCTATGGGCTGAGGTTCGATGTTTTCGCCGTTGGTGAGGACGATCGTATCTTTGGCCCGCCCGGTCAAGATTAAGTCGTTTCCCGGTGTCAGCCAGCCCAAATCCCCGGTGTCGAACCAGCCTTCGGAGTCGATCGCCTTGGCAGTCGCTTGGGGATTAAGATAATAACCTGCCATGATTTGCGGCCCGCGGCCCAATACCAAGCCGCGCTGGCCTGTGGGCAGTTGCTGTCTGGTTTCCGGGTCTACTATTTTAATTTCCGTATGGGCAATGGGCTGTCCTGCAGAACCTTTAAGATTGTGCCAAGGGCGGCGCACAGTTAAAACCGGCGAAGTTTCGGTTAAACCGTATCCCACTAACAAGCCGATATTCGCTATTTCAAAGAAATTGTCTAAATGCGTGGCCAAAGAACCGCCGCCGCTAATTGCCCACTTAAAACGTCCTCCCGTAGCTTCCCGGACTTTTTGGTAAACCAGTTTTTCGGCGAGGGCGTGGACGGGAAATAATAAAATGCTTTTGATGCGGGCGATGAATTTTTCGGAAGCAGAAGCCGGTTTCAAATTGAGAGTTAATCCTTGGAAAACGCGGCGGGCTTCTATGTATTGCTGGCTAGCCGATAGCAGGAATTTCACCAATTTTTGTTTGTTGGCTGGCTGTTCTCGAAATTGCTTTTGTACTGCCTCGTAAATCGATTCCCAGATGCGCGGAACGCTAATCATGTACTGGGGTTTGTAGGCTTTAAAGTCTTGTTTGAAATAGCGAATATTGGTGTAAATTTGCGTGCATCCTTGGGAAAACATGAAGTATTCGACGCTGCGTTCGTAGGCGTGCCAACTGGGGAGGATGCTGAGAACACCTTCGCCGGCTTCGGGCTGGAGAATTGTGCCGAAGGTGGTGACTTGGTGCAGCAGGTTGCCGTGAGTCAGCATGACGCCTTTGGGTTTGCCGGTGGTGCCGCTGGTGTAGAGGAGGGTGGCAAGGGTTTGAGGCTTGTGGTTGGTGGGTTTGAGGGGACGGTTTGCCCCTGTGGTCATCACTTGGGAAAATTTGACTGTGCTTAGGGTTTGGCTGGTTTCCGGTTCTTCGTCGGAGAGGAGGACGATGAGTTGGATGGGCAAATCTGGGAGGCGGTGTTGCAGTTTTTTCAGTAATGCCAGGTTTTCGACTACCAAGGCGGTGCTGCCGCTGTCTTGGATGATGTACAGGAGTTCTTCGGGGTCGGCGGTGGCGCCTCGAACGGCGTTGGCGCCCCCGGCCATCATGATACCTTGGTCGGCTATCAGCCAGCGGGGACTGTTGTCGGCGAAGAGGGCGACGCGGGGAGGGACTGCTTCTTCGGGATTTTGTTCGATGCCTAGGGCTTGTAAGCCAGCGGCGAATAGCTGGATTTGTTGGTACAGGTCGGTGTAGGTGAGTTTGATTTCTGGCTGGGTGTGGGGGTCGTGGAGGGCGACGGTTTGACCGAATTTTTGTTTGACGATCGCCCAAATTTCGGGTATTGATCGAATGGAACTGTAATCGATCAGCTTGCTGAGGTTCGCGCGATCGCGATCGGTCATTTGAGATGATGTATGGGATGCTGGGTTGTTCATAGGGTATTTTCCTGAGTTTAGGGAGATAAAGTTATTGGCTATAAGTTTAATATCACAGTTATTTTATAACTATCTGGCAGTGTCGTGACAGTTTACCAACCTGCCATTGTCTATTCAGGAAATTAGAGATGCAAGATGATGAAAATTATAGTTGCACAGAAACACATGAATTTAGCAAGTTTGATAGTAGTTACTTTTAGTGCGATCGGTCTAGCATTATTATGAATTTGGTTACTTTTTCAAACGCGATGGATAATCCCCTCCCACAGTTCGGAAATAGGGTGTAATTTACCTTCTTTAATTTGCTGGAGGGAGTTACGGAGACTGGCTAGGACGATTTCGGTGGGTTCGTCATCGGGATCTGCGTGCGGGATGACGATATGGCGACCGATTAATAGTTGGTAGAAGTCGTCCACAGACATTGCAGCGACTTGAGCGGCTTTATCTAGACTGAGGCTGTGCTGCTGATAAAGTCCGATCGCCAATTCTATCCTCACATCGGCTTCAGTCAGGGGGAGATTGTCGGGAATGTCGATCGTAATTTGCATGATTTATAGTACATTTTAATTTCAATTGTCTCTGAAGTGCGATCGTTACAGATTCATTTAACTTTGATTCATAGGCTGTATTCTTCAAGATTAAAACGAGTATATCTTCTGTCAGCACTTTAACATAGCTGGGTGCTTAGGGTACACCTTACCCAATAAAATTTAACTATGAGTGGAACAGGCATCTTGCCTGTTCATGAAACTCATGCAATATCTCAGATTTAAGCGATCTTGCGCGGTGCATCAACCATCGGTGCTGTGCCAAACAAATGTCTGAGATAACTGCGACTGAGCTCGCGGTTCCAGCGCCGCAAACGCACCATCACTCGCGTGAATGTAAAAGTCAATTCCAACACCAAAGAAAGCTGTTTGAGACTGAGTGAATTATTAAACACATCATTGCCGTGCGTGCGTTCAATCTGATGGTGTTTCAGCAAAGCAATCAGGTTTTTGGTAGACCCTTTCATTTGATTGAAATAACTCTGGGAGAATGCCCAGCGGCTGAAACCCCAAAACTTAGCCAAATGATTAATTTCATCCTGTAAAGGCTGGGAAATTGCCTGTTGCAACGCTCCTGTTGAGTGTACCATCAACCATAAATAAACAGAAGTAGCTCCCCACTCGGTACTCAGGCGACTAATCACGTGTTTATAGGTATCTTGCCAAGCGTCACCTGTGGATTGACAACCCTTAACAGAGTTCGGTTTAACTTGCAGTTTGTCGGCTGTAAGTTGCTGGTAAATTTTCCTAAATGTCGGGCAATGTTGGCGTTCTTCTTTTTCCCAGACACCTATCTCTAGAATGTTGCCATTGGCATCAAAAATTCCTCCCATAAACCGCGCCATTTGCGGGTAAATATGCTGTAAGTAGCACCAACTTTCTCTACCGTAGCTGCGGATGGGAGCTTCAATTTCTGCCGCACTTGCCAAAATTTGTAAAAAGATTTCTGGCTTGACACCAATAATTTGGTCGCGATTGATTCCTTGCCAATCTATGGGCTCCCAAGGGCGGGGATGCGGGGCGGAAAATTGCTGGGGTAGATCGGAAAGTCGATCGCTCAAAACTTCCAATGACATATAATGGTCGATGAGGGAGTTAATCCTCGCCCGACTTTGCAAGTAGCGAAGGCTTTGATACTGATTTCCAGCCAAATCAATTGTATACACCTTACCAGTAGCTTTCATTGTTTCTGCCTGTTCGTAACTTTTACAGCTATTGTGCAAAAGGCATTTGGGAAGCCGCAATGAGTAAGGTGCAGGCTGCTCAATTACTAGCAGTTGCCTTGATTGAGCCGAACTCAGGTGAAACGGCATGAAGTAGGGTGAACTAAACAACAGATGATAGGGCTAAGATGTGCCGAAAAGTACCCTTCCTCCCATCCCCAAAATAATTTAACTCGATTGTGCGGCGGCAATCGCTGGGGAGCATCTCATATTTGTAAAAACACTTTTTCTGGCTCCTTCCTTCTTCCTTCTTCCTTCTTCCTCTTTTCTCCTGGCTCCTGACTCCTGACTCCTAACTCGAATTTCTAGCGGAGGGCGGCTTTCATTGAGATGCTCTCAATCGCTGGATTCTGCATAGTTAATTAGTCGCCACAAGTGTCTGGCATTGCATCACAGTAATTAACCGCGAAATCACCACCGTCAATCTTGGTTTCAACAGTGTCGATAATTGAAAATACAAAGACTTGCCACCGCCCGTGGGGATGACAATCATCATATCCAGTTTTTGTAAAGCAGGTTCGACAATTTCCTGAGTTGGTTGTTGGATTCTACACTATTCCCTGCTTTTGGAGAACAAATACACTGAGTGCGATCGCACAAAATTCGTTACGCAGAGAAACCGATACTTTTAATCGGGGTTTAGACGGATAGTGATGGGTAGCGATAGTGATGGGTTTAGGCCATCACAGAAGTCACCCCCAAATCATTGGTAACAAGTTAAGCTAAGAAAGCATTTGTCAATCAGCAATTATGCTCAACTTTTACTCGGATTTTGGGCATCAAACTGAGATTTGGGCGATCGAGGAATCATGCCGAGGGTGATATTTATACTTACTCTCTCTCAAATCGTGAATTTTCCACTCCTAAAAAAGCAGTTTTTTTAAGTAATATTACTGATTGACAAATGCAATTAAGTCTTAACTTGTCACCAATGCCCCCAAATGGAAGGCCGTTATCAAAAGCAAAACTTTTTATTTTACTTTAATTCGTTACATACCCAGATTAGATGGTGAATTAATTGCTTGAATTGCTGCTACAAACTAACAGCCATCAATATTTCTTGACAATGTTCGGAATCTCGACTTCACAAACAAGCGTCAAAAATTGATGGTTTTTGAATCCTGAATGTAAAGTTTTGCGTGTATATACGTATACCAGGCACAACAACTGGAGCGCTCAGCTTCACAGAATCTTCACAAATATCCCGTATAATTACGGTAGTATTATAAAGATTACGTAAAGATTGCCCTTAAAGGTAGCCAAAACCACGATTCTGTAAGTTAAACTGAGAGCCAGCCAAAACCACACTTACGTAATCACCACACAATCCTGAAAAAACGCAATTTTATATATCCTAAAGGCGTTGAAGGGATGTCGTAACTAAGAGGTGTTAGTCGGACATATCGACAAACAGTTTGTAAGCCAACTAAATTGCAACTAAACCAATAAAAATTGCTCATAACCGGGTTAGTTGTAATTCAAAAAAATTGAAACACTTTTTTGACAGGGTAAGTTATGAAAAAAAATTTAGGGGTGGGAAATCAAATTTTTAAAACCCCAGAAGCCTTGGAAAATTTCCCGGCTATTCAGAAAATTTTCGAGGAAGTCGGTGCAGGGCAGACTTTAGTGGCGAAATTAAATACAGCCTGTGAAATTTGCGAGTTTCAACTCGGAGATGAAATTACTCAATATCAAACATCAGATAGCAACAATTTCCTTGAAAAAAAACAGAGCGATTCCCTACGGGATAGCTTCGCTTCACGCAATTTTTATTTAGTTTGCGAGGGAAGAGTCAGGCTGCTAGCGGTAGAAGCGTCTCAACAGCAAGAAATTTCGGCGGTGGTACTGGGAGTCGGAGCAATATTTGGGACAGATAACCTATTTATTGAAAACGGACTGCCTTACAGGGCAATTGCGGCTGGCACTTGCCAAATCGGTCGAATTGCGGCCACCACATTGCAGCTTATTTTAGAGGAATTCCCGCAACTGCAACAGCACTGGCAGCAAGAATTTCAAGAGCGACAGCGGTTAATATTTTTCAAGACACAAACAGATTTGCGATCGCTCCCTCCCCACCAACAACAGCTTCTGTGGCCCCACTTACTTCCTTACATAGAAGAAAGCCGAATTCCGGCCGGAGTTTCCCTCGCTGAGCATTGCCAAAACTCCAACAATATTTTTTGGCTCCGCAGCGGTCAAATTCAAGGTCAAGCACCGCCAATTATCGGCAGTAACTGGGAACATTCAGACGTAAAGAGCGACTGGATAGCGGTAACAGACCTGATAATTTACCAGCTTAGCAGCGAACAGTGGGAAATCGCCCAAGCCACAATTAGTTCCGAAAGTAATTCCCGCCCTAAAATCATCCGCAAGCCTCAAATTTTAAGCTTAGTAACGCCGCCCCAAGATGCCAGATCTACCTCACAAACCGAGCCATCAAAATTAACCGCTGTTGCTCAGCAAAAACCCGCAGCCGGAATCATCAGCTTTCCCAAACCAAAGCAGCGGCGATGGTTGAACAGCCGACACCCATTCATTCAACAACAGAGCGCAGCAGATTGTGGAGCTACTTGTTTAGCCATGATTAGCGAATATTGGGGTAAAAAATTCAGCCTAAATTACTTGCGCGAATTGGCAGAAATCGGCCGCAGCGGCGCGTCGCTCAAGAGTCTGGCAAAAGCAGCGGAAAGGATGGGATTTCAAACCCGTCCCGTGCGAGCTTCTTTAACTCCGCTGCGAAATCAAAATCCCTGGATTGCTCACTGGCAAGGCAATCACTACGTGGCAGTTTATCGCTTTAAAAATCAACAGGTTTTAGTGGCTGATCCGGCGGCGGGCAAGCGGTGGATGAGCATTAAAATTTTTACCGAAAATTGGACTGGGTACGCCCTAATTTTAGACCCGACAGCGGAACTATACCGCAATCACAGTGCCGAACATCAAGGTATCAAACTTAAAAATTTTGTGGGCATAGTCTGGCCCTACCGGGCTGCGATCGCCCAAATTCTGATCCTCTCCTTGTTGCTCCAATTATTTGGTCTAGTTACTCCCCTATTTACCCAAGTAATTCTCGACCAAGTGGTTGTCAGCAAAAGCGTAGTAACTCTGCACGTTTTTGCGATCGGGCTGCTACTGTTTAGTGTTTGGCGAACGTTGTTGGGTGCAACGAGACAGTATTTGCTGGATTATTTATCGAACCGCATTGACTTGACTTTAATTAGTGGCTTTATCAGTCACACTCTCAGTTTGCCGATTAAGTTTTTTGAATCTCGTCAGGTGGGCGATATCTTGACGCGGGTTCAGGAAAATCAAAAAATTCAGGCATTTTTGACCCGCCAAGCTATTACGGCTTGGTTGGATGCTTTGATGGCTGTAGTTTACATCGGACTGATGGTTTACTATAACTGGCGTCTGGCGTTGTTGGTGCTGGCGTTGATTCCGCCGATCGTGATTTTGACTTTAGTGGCAACTCCGTTCCTGCGAAAAGTGTCGCGGGAGGTTTTTACCGAAAGTGCCAAGCAAAATTCATCTTTGGTGGAAATGATTACTGGGGTAGCGACGGTTAAGGCAACTGCTGCTGAGCGAGAAATGCGCTGGCGCTGGGAAGACCAATTAACCTGCATGATTAATGCTAAATTTCGCGGGCAGAAGTTGGCGAATTCTTTGCAGGTGATCGGGGGTGGGATTAATACTTTGGGGAGTACGGCTTTGCTGTGGTATGGGGCAATGCTGGTGATTCAAGATGATTTGACGATCGGTCAATTTGTTGCTTTTAATATGATGATTGGGAGCGTAATTTCTCCTGTGCTTTCAGTGGTGGGACTTTGGGATGAGTTTCAAGAAGTGCTGGTTTCGATCGAGCGTTTGGATGATGTATTCTCTGCCCAACCTGAAGAAAGCCCTTACAAGCCAATGCTGGTGCTGCCTCGCATTCAGGGAAACGTCAAGTTTGACAATGTTTCTTTCCGCTATTCTCAGGATGAGGAACGCAATACGCTGCAAAATCTTTCCTTTGAGGTGCAAGCTGGAGAAACTGTGGCAATTGTCGGCCGCAGCGGTTCGGGTAAGAGCACTTTGGTAAAGCTGCTGCAAGGTTTCTATTATCCAGAAAAGGGGCGGCTGACAATTGACGGCCACGATATTCGGCACATTTCTTTGCAGTCGCTGCGAGTTCAGTTGGGTGTTGTTCCTCAAGATTGTTTCTTGTTTTCGGGAACGATTTTGGAAAATATTACGCTGTATAAAAACGGAAATGATGCTGCTTCTGCAAGCTTGGAACAGGCGATAGAAGTGGCAAAGCTAGCAGAAGCTCACGCTTTTATACAGGATATGCCGCTGGGTTATCAAACTCCTGTGGGGGAAAGGGGAACGAGTTTGTCTGGGGGCCAGCGACAACGAATTGCGATCGCCCGCGCTCTTTTGGGTGATCCCCGGATTTTGGTTTTGGATGAAGCAACTTCTTCGCTGGATACCGAATCTGAGCGCAGGTTTCAGCAAAATCTCGCCCGCATTAGTCGCGATCGCACTGCGTTTATTATCGCTCATCGGTTGTCTACGGTGCGTAATGCCGATCGCATTTTGGTTCTAGACAAAGGCATTTTAGCCGAACAAGGCAACCACGACGAATTGATGGCTGAACGCGGACTTTACTATCACCTCGCTCAGCAACAACTCGATATTTAAGTCATTAGTCATTAGTCATTGGTCATTAGTCATTGGTCATTGGTCATTAGTCATTGGTCATTAGTCATTAGTCATTGGTCATTGGTCATTGGTCATTAGTCATTGGTCATTAGTCATTAGTCATTAGTCATTAGCAACCAACACAAGACTAAATATCATTTTCACTGAATTCTGACTCCTAACTTCTGACTCCTAACTTCTGACTCCTGACTGATAGCTCCTAACAACGGTCAACTGCCAACAGTCAACAGACTAATTTGGAGGAAATAAAATGTTTTCAGAAGATGCCAAAGAATTAGGCCACGCTCCTAACGAAATAGGCGAAGTTTATGGGGGCGTAGCTTCTAGGCAAGAAAACGAAACCCGAAAAAAAGAGCGCTCTTTAGAAGTTGTCGAATCTCAAAATCGCTCATCTCAAACTAATGACGGTATCAATATTGCAAAATTACAGTTACGGCAGCCAGATGCTAATAATTGGTCTACTTCTTTGCACTCGGTACTCGACCAGCCGCCAGTATCTTTTCCGCAGCGGTTGATATTAGGAGGAATGGTTTTTTCCGTAGCTTTTGGAGCGTGGGCAACTTTGGGAAAAATTGACGAGGTTGGTCATGCTCAGGGCAAATTAGTTCCCAAAGGCGCTGTTTACAAAATTCACCCGACGGAGACGGGAAAAATTATTAACCTCGCTATCAAAGAAGGTCAAAAAATCAAAGCTGGACAATTATTGGCCGAATTAGACCCGTCGAATGCTCAGAGCGAGGTGGAGCGTCTTGATAAAATTCTGGACTCTTATCGGATTCAATTGATGCAAGAGATGAGTTCGATCGAGAGAACTAAACTGGAAGTTGAAGCGAGCCAAGCTATTGCTGCTGCAGACAAGCGGGGGGCTGAAGCTGCGATCGCCCGTGCGATCGCTTCAGTGGCCACCACGCAGTCTCAAATCGAGCAATTGCAAGCAGATTTAGTGTCTCAGCAAGCGCGGCAACAACAGCTCAAACCTCTGGAAAAGGATGTGCAAGACTTGCTCTCGCAACTGAAAACAGATATTAATTCCCAGCAAGGGCGGCGCGATCAGGTGAAACCATTGCAACGCAAGACTCAAGAATTGCTGTCGCAATTGCAAGCAAAAGTGGTGGCTCACAAAGAGCGGATCGCGCGTCTCAAACCTTTGGTAGATGAAGGAGCACTGTCAAAAGACGTATTGTTTCAAGCTGAGGAAGCTCTGCGAGAAAGTGAAAATGCCGTGATTAGAAGCCAGTTGGGAGAGACAACTCAGGCTGACGATCGCGCCTTTGAAGTCGAGCAAACCGTTCGCGACAGACAAAGTGCTGCCATCAGGAGTCAACTGTCTGATGCAACTGGGGTTAAGGAAAGGTTGTTTGAAGTCGAGCAAAATTTGCGCGATCGAACTAGCGCCATTTCTAGAGCCCAAGGTGAATTAACTCAACAACTGGCAGAAGTCGATCGACTGCAAGCCGAAGCCGCCAGCAAACAAGCTGCAGCGCGCCAAACGCAGTTAGAAAAAGAGCAAAAAATTCAGCAGTTGGAAATGCAATTAAATCAAGTCAAATCCAAAATTGCCGAAACCCAAACCCTGCTCGCTCAAGCAAAAAATCAGCTCAAACAAAGATTTCTCTACGCACCCGTCAGCGGAGTGATTTCCGCACTCAACATTCACAACACTGGTGAAGTAGTTCAACCGGGTCAAACTATTGCAGAAATGACTCCGAATCAGGCTCCTCTGGTGCTGGAAGTCAGTTTGCCGAACCGAGAAGCGGGATTTGTCAAAACCGGAATGCCGGTGCAAGTCAAATTCGATGCTTTTCCTTATCAAAATTACGGCGTGATTCCGGGAAAAGTTTTATCTATTTCGCCCGATGCCAAAACAGACGAGCGATTGGGTGTTTTTTACCGGGTGGAAGTGAGTATCGATCGAGACTCAGTGAAAGCCAAAAATCAAACCTGGAAACTCAAAGCTGGCCAAACAGCTACTGCGGAAATAGTCATTCGCCAGCGCAGCATAGCCGACATTTTGCTTGACCCTCTCAAGCAGCTACAAAAGGGCGGCATGAGTTTGTAGAAATTAGTCATTAGTCATTAGTCAGTAGTCAGTAGTCAGTAGTCAGTAGTCAGTAGTCAGTAGTCAGTTGTTATTAGCTTTCCAGTCAACAGTCAACAGTCAACAGTCAACAGTCAACTAATTTACAAAAAACAGGATAAAACTATGAATTCCCAATTTCACCATTCTGCCAATCATTCCCAAGTTGGAATCAAACCAGAACAATTGGATGAGATAATTTCAGCCATCCTGGCAGGAAAGTATTCTTGGGCTTGTTTTTTACTTTTGCGGTGCACCGGTTACAACCCTCTCGACTATATCCCTTACCGTACTTCCAACCGCTTGCTGAAGGAAAACAGTCAAACGAGGAAATCGGAAACTCAGCCGGCGCTGAGCAAAATTGCGGATTTAGATTATGTGGAAGTGGTGAGGGAAAAACGAGCCGGAGTTCGAGGGGGTGATGCAATTCAGATTGGTAGCGAGTTGCACTCAGATACCGCAGGTTTTGTAGCTGAAGTAGTCGGCCCAGGTTCACCTATCTCGGCGTTGGCGGTTGATGTTCACAATCAAGGATTTTTTGCTGGATTTAAGACGCGCTGGTTTAATTGGGCGGGTAAGTAAATTAGTCGATTGACCGACAACCCGGTTGCGGGCGTTGGGTGTACCTGTTTTTTGGTTGACTCACCGCGGGCGATCGGGTTTTTGAGTGTCGAACATCCGCGCTGTCGATAAATCTGCCAAAGTGGCAACACGCTGTGGCGATCGTACCTAATACTTTGTTAAGTAGGTCAACCTAAAAAAACGGAATACCCAGATACCCGACTTCTTTAAGAAGTCGGGTATCTAAGATAATAACGTTTTACGTTGATTCAATTCTTTAATCTAAAATCTAAAATCTAAAATCGGTTGACCTGTAATTCCTGCGATTTAGCCGGGGCAGTCTTTATCTATACAAGTTATCAATTGAACCCAATACTACAATCTTCCAGTCTCGTTAATAGACAATAAAACGAGGCTGGTTGTTCTATGTCAAAATACATCTATTTTCTGTAGATTTTGACCAAAAAAATACAAATATTTATGAAGTTAACTTTACATTTTAATTTTCCACAAATCTGCCAAATTGGCAACACAGCTCTAATTAGTCCAGATATATTAGGTACATCGAAAGCAAACAAGATTGCTTCGAGCAAGCAGTTAACCAACAAGGGAAAAAACCATGATTATCTCTGACCTGAACCATGTCGAAGTTGTTTCCGAAGCAACCAGAATCGAAGGCGGTTTCACTGAATTTGATTTGATTGTCGGCAAAGTTTCTTTCATTTCACTGACGGCTGGTATAGCAATTGGTAACGTAGCGGTAGCCGACGCTGGTGCCGGTGCGATCGGTTATGGCTCATTTACCAAGGCTGCTACCAGCACATTTACGACTCCTTTTTCGAGTTCATCCGGTGCATTTTCCGTATCGGTTTCCGATTAGGAATTCAGTCAAGTGCTGCTAGTTAAATAAGTCCGAACTACTGGCAGCCAAACGATAGAATTACACAGTTTTTTAGTCAAGCAAACCTGCAATAGTAAAGGGAAAAAACCATGATTATCTCTGACCTGAACCATGTCGAAGTTGTTTCCGAAGCAACCAGAATCGAAGGCGGTTTCACTGAATTTGATTTGATTGTCGGCAAAGTTTCTTTCATTTCACTGACGGCTGGTATAGCAATTGGTAACGTAGCGGTAGCCGACGCTGGTGCCGGTGCGATCGGTTATGGCTCATTTACCAAGGCTGCTACCAGCACATTTACGACTCCTTTTTCGAGTTCATCCGGTGCATTTTCCGTATCGGTTTCCGATTAGGAATTCAGTCGCCCGCTGCTAGTATAATTAAGTCCGCACTACTGGCAGCGGAACGATAGAATTACACATTTTTCGAGTCAAAAATACAGCCGTATCCAAGAATAATAATCAGATAAAGGTAAAAATCAATGAGAATTGAGAATTTGACATATTTGGATAAAATTTCTGACGAAGGCAATATTGTTGGCGGTTTTGCTTCAGTCGATATCAGTGTTTTTAGCTCCGCGATCGGTGCATTCACCTCAACTGCTGCTAATTCTCAGTCTTGGGCAGTATCTTCGCCTTACGGTGGTTCTCTAGCGGTTGGTTACGGTCAGGTATTTGCGATCGCCTACACTCCCCCGTCATTTCCCAAGTTCCCAAACTAGATTCCGTGAATAATAGAAATTAAATAATTTCTATTATCTCGATAGGGTAATGAAATCACAATAAAAATGTATAGCTCCATTGCTTTTACCCACAGCAATCTTCAGTTGATTTATCAAACTTAAAACAAATTTTAAGGAGATTAACAGCGATGCCTCAATTAGACGCATCTGCTCCTCCTACCCCAACGGTGGGTAGCAGCAGTCCAGAAGACTTGAGCTTGTTAGCGGGTGGAACTGGTGCAAATAGTAGTGAACCTACTAACTATTCAGCATCTTCAGCATCAGCCCCAACAGCTAACAGTTCTAACATTTCTACTCCCAGCGAGGCTTCAGGAGGCAGCAGCACTTCTGCCCAATCCACTTCATCGACTTCCGACAGCGGTGCAGGCAGTACAAGCAGCGCGACAGCCACTTCCCCTACAGGAGAATCTAGCAACAGCAGCCAAACAGTCTATACTCCGGGAGCCACCTCGAGCAGCGGCAGCGCTACAGCCTCGTCGGGGGCTTCTCCGACGACAAGTGCCACAGCTTCGGCCCCGGCAGCAACACCAACAGCAACACCAACAGCAACACCAACACCTGCGCCCGCACCTGCACCTGCACCTGCACCTGCACCTGCACCGTTAGGAGACAGCAGCGGTGCCAGCAGCAGCGCGACAGCGACTTCTCCGACAAGCAGCACCAGCACTCAGACAGCATCGACTCCCGGTGGCACTTCTAGCAGTGCGAGCGCCTCAGCTAGCAGTGGTTTAGATACTCCGCCAACTACTAGCGCCACAGCAGAAACACCAGCGCCAACACCAGCGCCCGCACCAGCACCAGCACCAGCGCCAACACCAGCGCCCGCACCAACACCAGCGCCCGCACCAGCGCCAGCACCAGCACCAACGCCAGCACCCGCACCAGCACCAGCACCAACGCCAGCACCAGCACCAGCACCAACGCCAGCACCAGCACCAACGCCAGCACCAGCACCAACGCCAGCACCAGCACCAACGCCAGCACCAGCACCAACGCCAGCACCAGCACCAGCACCAGCACCAGCACCAGCACCAGCACCAGCACCAGCACCAGCACCAGCGCCAGCGCCTTCAGAGAGTAGCAGTTCGAGCGAAACGAGCTCGATCGCCAATAATCAAGGTGTTACTAACAACAGCAGCGCGACAGTAACTTCCCCCACAGGCAGTAGCACTAGCAATCAGACAGCCTATACTCCGGGAGCTACTTCTGGCAGTGCAGAAGCAACCGCTACTACAGGCGATCCACCAACAACTAACATCACAACTAACATCACAACTAACATCACAACACCAGCGCCAGCACCAGCGCCAGCACCAGCGCCAGCGCCAGCACCAGCGCCAGCACCAGCGCCAACACCAGCGCCAACAGCGCCAACACCGCCAACACCCTCAAATAATGAGGATGCGATCGGTACCGGTGGTGGTGGCAGCAGCGCGATCACTTCTAATCCCACAGATAACAGTAACAGCAATAATTCGATCGCACTTCCCGATCAGAATACGAACAACAGCAATGCTGAGACAACCCCGCCTCCAGAAATGGTCGCCCCAGAAAACTATCCTGCAGCATTAACTATCAGCTACGACAGCAACGGCGACGGATATTGGCTCGGCACCAACGACAGCGATGTGATTAGTGGCGATAGCGGGAGCGATCGAATTTTTGCAGGAAGCGGCGACGATATTGTCCAAGCTAACAGAGGTGATGATGCGATCGATGGAGGCGATGGAAACGACACTTTGCGGGGAGGGAAAGGTCAAGATTTACTGATTGGTGGCAACGGCGACGATTTTCTTTGCGGCGACTTCGGCAGCGATACATTGATTGGAGGTAGTGGCGCTGATACCTTTGCCTTTAGACCGGAAACAGCGAGTGCAGCAGCTAATCCATTGTTAGCCGATCGAGTCCTTGATTTCAATCCCGCTGAAGGCGATAAAATTGGGCTGACAGGGGGGCTTTCGGTAGCAGACTTGACACTCATGGCGTTTGATACTGACGGTTCCGGTACAGCAGACGCGACTCTGGTCAAGTTTAGTTCAAATAATGGCGATCGAATTTTAGCTGTTGTTTTGGGAACAGTTAACGCAGCGGGTGCAACAACTTTGAGCAATGCTGATTTTATTAGTTTGCCAAATGACATCTTGTAGCTAACCGTTAACCGTTAACACCAACTACCCCCCAGGAAGCGTCGGGGGACGAAGTTAATAAAGTTATATGGGTGGAGAGAGAAAGATGAAGGACTTTTACGGCCCATTGATTGAAGCAAGTGAAATCATCGACCAACTCAGACAAGACCAGCAAATAAAGACATTTAGTCAAAAGGTTTTGCAGAAAAAAGTTATTGAGAAAGCCGCCCGGGAACGGGGGTTAACTGTGACTCCCGACGAAATTCAAGCTGTGGGCGACCAGCTCCGCCGCGAGAAGCGTTTGGAGAAAGCGGCGGATACGATTGCTTGGCTGGTCGATCAGATGATTTCTGTAGAAGATTTAGAAGCCGGAATTTGCGATCGGCTCCTTGCCCAAAAACTAGCCGAACACTTGTTCAGCAAAGAAGTAGAAAAGATTTTTATTCAAAACAAATTGCAATTCGACCAAATAATTCTTTATCAAATAGTTCTTGCCAACCCCCAGCTTGCTCAAGAACTATTTTATCAAATTCAAGAAGGAGAAATCAGCTTTTTTGATGCCGCTCACCTTTACGATATTGACGAAAATCGTCGGCATATATGCGGTTGCCAAGGCAAGGTTTATCGGTGGGGTTTAAAACCAGACATAGCCGTCGCCGTATTTAGCGCTAAACCCGGAGAAGTAATTCGTCCCATTGAAACAGAGCTAGGATATCACTTGTTCCTGGTTGAAAAGTTTCTCCCGGCAGAATTAACCCCTGAACGGTATCAAGAAATATTGCACAATCTGTTTAACGAATGGCTGGCTAACGAAGTCAACCATTTATTGTACACTTCTAAAGTGTAGGTTGCGCGCGGAGCACAGAGAAGCCTAAGTGGTTTGACGGGCGAATTATAGCGCTCTCGGTGTGGTGTGCATGGAGCCCTCATCTAGAGGTTCTACATAAGTCGTATAACTGTTACGTTTAACTTGGCAATTTGGATTTAACTATATTGCAAAAATTGATAAACTGGCGAAAAGTAGTCAGTTGTTCTGGATGAACTTTAATTCGGCTCAATAGCTGTCCCAAATAAAATGGCTTGAGTACATCTCCCGGTCGTTTCTTAGAATACGTAATATTTTTAGCTTCAAATAACGCTCTCAAATAAGCTCCATGAAACTGAGCGTGAGTATTAAACTCTTGATATTTTCCCATGTTTTCAGGACAGTTAACTGAAACATCATAATATCTACTATAATCTAATAAAGGTTTGTTTTGAGGATTTTTATAATAAATCTTCCGATTGGCTAGCAGCCAACTTTCCAAGCATCGATTCTGAAATATCAGCACAAGTTCTGCATTGTTTAATTTCAATTTTTGCTGACTTAAAAAATCCTCAATTTCAGTTGTAAGTTCGGCAACAGTATTTTCCTCGGCATCCAGACACACTACAAAATAGCTGTATTTTCCGTTTGAGTTGATTTCCGCGATCGCAGGCGGGATATAATTGTATAACGAAGGATATCCTTCACCACTAATCAGGTAATAATTTTTTTGAGTCACATCATCGCAATTGTCAACTCGCTGCAACTCCGGTAAAAGGTAAGACAGCCAAGCCGGATAAACTTTTTTCTCCGATTGTGTTCCTTCGACCAAAAAATACAGATTCATTAAACTTTAATTCCTTCGCTGTATTCTTCAAGATTAATCAGTTGCATGAAAGCTTGATGCCTCGATTTTCCCAAGTTCAAATCTTTAGCATCTATGACAGTTACAACCCCACCTTTGCGAGTCACTATTTTCCAGTGCTCCATCCCAATATTATTGATTATGTAAGGATGATGGCTGGTGAGAATGAATTGAATATTTCTATTTTCCACAATCAAATCTGTCACAACATCGATACAGTTAATTCCCAAGCTGTTTTCAAATTCATCAATCAGGATTACCGTGCCTTCGGGCGATAAGTACAATTCGCTAATATGAATGAGAGTTTTCAACATTCCTGAAGAAATATTGTTTTGGAAAATCCAATCGTTAACACCCTTTTCTTTGATTTGAATAGGAAAACGGGTAAAAGATGGATTTGCGTTATCTTCTAATGCTTCTAGTTTAATATCTTCTACCTGCTCGAAAACATCTATAAATTTAGTTTTTATTTTATCGAATATATCGGGACAATGGCGAGCTATTAAAGCCAGTTTAAGAAGAATTGGCATATCACTTGCTTGAACATTTTCCAAAGCAAAATTATTATTGGAAATTATCGATAGTACCCTTACAGGGATACCATAAATTCCATTTAACAAGCTAGAATTGTCGCTATAAATGATTTCATTAAAAGCCTGCTGGACAGGTGAAATATCTTCTTCTTGATTTTAAATTTCAACTGCACTTTGAAACGGCGATAATTTGGGCGTTGTCTCCCCTTTGAATTTAATTTCATTATTGCTTCTTTCTATAATTACATTTCCCTCTCTGGATAGATGTTCTCGAACTATTCTAAATTTATTAATTTCGTCTTCCTCAGTAGGAATGATAGCAGGGACTTTTTGCGTTTCAAATTCGCCTTGCCAGCGATATTCTACATTGTTTACTGTCGAGAATGTAACGTCCCATGCTAAACCGTTTAACGAAGCACCATTAGCTATTCGCTGTAAATTCAAAATTCCTTTTAAAATTTGTGTTTTGCCGACACCGGAGACACCAACTAATAAAGCCAAGTTGGAAAAATATATCGGTTCAAAACGCCACTCTCGTAAATAATCCCAAAAAGCTACTTTTTTAATTCTCATTTCCCCCTCCTCTCTATTAATTATCTGCGCCCATCAGCGTTCATCAGCCTACATCTGCGGTTAAAAACCGACATAATTTTGCCGCCACCAAGCGCGCACAAACTTAATCTCCTCAAACGTATAACGTTCTTCCAAAAAATCATAAATTGCTCTCAGTTTTTCATCCCCCATAACTTCAATAGCGTACACTATGGCCTGCTGGCGTTCCGATTCCACCAACAAATTTATATCAACTTCCCTGCCCATTTCCATCAATTCTATCAGATGCCCAGAAATAGTATTAGGACTCATACCCCGCGCATTGGCAATGCCTTGAACTGTCAAACCTTGTCGGTATAATTCCCAGGTTTGCATCTGCGAATAAGACGCAACGTTGGAAAGATTTGGAAGATTAGCGGCCTCAGAAGATGCAGCACCACTTGGCAATCCTTGTTCTTGGCAAAAAGTGCGGATTGCCTCCAAGAAAACCTTACCGTACTTATCTCGCTTGTTGCTGCCAACGCCGTAAACTTCCTCGAATTCGGTGAGATTTTGCGGGCGTTTTTCTGCCATATCTCGCAAGCTTTTATCAGCAAAAACCACGTAAGGTGGCACAAATTGTTCGTCGGCAATTTGCTTGCGTAGTGTCCGCAGTATGCTAAATAAAGCTTCTACTTCTACTGCCAAAGAACGAACTTTCCCCTGTACTTCCCGCTGGGGTTCAATGGCGATTTCAACTGTGCGCTGACGTTTCATAATTTCCCAACTTTTTTCATTCAGTTTCAAAATGGGAAATCCGTCTGTTCTTTCGTCTAAAAAACCTTGATTTAACAGCGAACGACTCAATTTTTTCCAATCTTCGGCACTTCTATCTTTGCCAATTCCGTAAGTAGAAAGTTGGTGGTGCTGGTATTGCAATACTTTTTGATTTTTTGAACCGCGCAGCACGTCAATAATGTGATTCATGCCGAATTTTTCTTGGCATCTCGCGACGCAAGAAAGAAATTTCATTGCCTCAATTGTCCAATCTTCTACGGGTTTTTGGTTGCAACAGTTATCGCAAGTACCGCAGTTTCCTGGGAATGAATCGCCAAAATAACTTAACTGGATTGTGCGTCGGCACTCGGTGGATTCTGCATAGTTGATTACTCGACGCAACTGTTGGCGGGCAATTCGTTGTTCTTGCGGATCTGGTTTTTGCTCGATGATGTAGTCGATCATTTTGACATCGCCGTAGCCAAAAAATAAGCTGCAATGGGCGGGTTCGTTGTCTCGGCCTGCGCGGCCGGATTCTTGATAGTATCCTTCGAGATTCTTGGGTAAGTCGTAGTGAATTACAAACCTCACGTCTGGTTTGTTGATGCCCATACCGAAGGCTATTGTGGCTACCATTACTTGCACGTCGTCGCGAATGAAGCGGGTTTGATTGGTGGCGCGATCGACATCGTTCATGCCGGCGTGGTAGGGTAAGGCTTGGATGCCGCTTTGTTGCAATTTATAGGCAACTTCGTCAACTTTTTTGCGGCTGAGGCAATAGATAATTCCCGAACCGCCTTTTTTTTGGATGATTTGCAAAACTTCGGCAAAACTGTGCTTGGTTTTGGGGCGAACTTCGTAGTATAAATTGGGGCGGTTGAAGCTGGCGACGTGGATGTAGGGATTTCGCAGAGTTAGCTGCTGGATGATGTCTTGGCGGACGCGCTCGGTGGCGGTGGCGGTTAGTCCCATAATGGGAATGTCGGGATATCGATCGCGCACTCGCTGCATTTGCCTGTATTCTGGTCGAAAGTCGTGCCCCCATTCCGAAACGCAGTGGGCTTCGTCGATCGCAAATGCCGAAATTCCTAACTTATTTGCTACTATATCTAAAAACGGTAAAAATCTCTCGCCGAGCAAGCGTTCGGGTGCAACGTAGAGCAATTTAATCTTACCTTCGAGAATTGCTGTTTCGCGCGATCGGGTTTCCTGACTGCTCAAAGTGCTGTTGAGAAAAGTCGCCCCAATTCCATTATCCTGCAAAGCCTCCACCTGGTCTTGCATCAGAGCAATTAACGGCGAAACAACCACGGTCAATCCCGGTTTCAACAGTGCCGGTAATTGAAAACACAAAGACTTGCCACCGCCCGTCGGCATGACAATCATCATATCCCGTTTTTGTAAAGCAGCTTCGACAATTTCCTGCTGTCCCGGACGGAAAGAGTCATAGCCAAAAAAATGTTTAAGAGCTTGTTCCAGGGACAGTGGCACAGAAGATATTGGCGGATGAGACGCTGACATTTGCAGTAGTTGGTTGTTGGCTTCTCAACTATTCTATGCCTTTTGAGCACAAATACAGTTACAATAATTGAGAATCTCAATTTAAGCAGAAAAACTGATGCCGAAAGCAATTTGGAATGGTGCCGTTTTGGCCGAGAGCGACAAGTGCGAAATTGTAGACAACAACTATTATTTCCCCGCCGATGCCATTAACCGTGAGTATTTCAAGGACAGCAGCACTCACACTACTTGCGGTTGGAAAGGTGTTGCTAGTTACTACAGTGTCGAAGTCGGCGGACAAGTTAATAAAGATGCGGCTTGGTACTATCCTACTCCCAAAGATGCTGCTAAAAATATTGCCGGATATATTGCTTTTTGGAAAGGAGTTAAGGTAGAGGCTTAGGTTTTTTCCGCAGGTTTGTTAGCTGGCGATTCCGACAGGCCGCCAGGGAATTAATTCCCTGGCTCATAGCTGAAGTCGTCTTAAGACGACTGTGGAAATCCGGGAGGAATAACATAAGTTGCGATGAGTTCAAATAGAAATAATATCTAATATCTACTGATAGCGATTGCTCCTCTGATAATTGTCAATCCTGTGAACGAACCTGACGGTCAACGGATTACCGTTAGACCGCAGGCTTCTTTTTCCTTTTCTGCAAAGGCTTTTTTGAGTGACGGAGTTCCCCCGCCACTTTCGTAACTCAGGCCAATCTTTTTTATAAGTTTGGCTGAATTTTCATCTCGATCCAAAGATTCCCCACATTGGCAAGAATGCCAGCGCTCCGACAAGTCTTTTGGAACTTTGTTGAGGCAATTCCAGCAATGTTGAGAAGTTCCTTTTGGAGCGACAAACAAAACGCTTTTACCTAATTTCCAGGCGACATATTTGAGAACGCTGGCGAATAGTCCGTGAGCAGCATCAAGCATGGATTTATTCAAACCACTTTTAGCTGACTGACCGTTTGGCAAATAAACTAAATTGCCATCCTCAATATCGGTCTTGGGTTTGGCACGTCTAGTCAGATTTTTGACACTCAAATCTTCAACAACTAAAACATCACATTTGCCGAAGAGCAGCTGTGCCGTTTTGAATTGAAAATCTAGTCTAGCTCTAGCTATAAACTGGTGAAGTTTAGAAATCTTATCCTTGATTATTTTCCAAGGCTTAGAACCTTTAACCCTACTAGCCAGCTTCGCTTGAAGTTTTGCTAATTTCTGGGCAGATTTTCTCAAGAATCTAGGATTTTCAACTCTTTCACCATTGGATAGGTAAACGTAATTAGTAATTCCCAAGTCAATACCAAGAGTGTTTTCTTCAGTCGGTTGAATTTCTGCAACCGTTACGGGAACCGTCTTATCTTCTAGCGTCAGGGAAATATACCACCCATCCGCTTCTCTGATAACTGTACCCGTCTTGACCTTGAATCCTGTTGGTATTGGACGATGGAAAACCATAGGCACTTGACCTATCTTTGCGAGGTCGATACAAATCCTATTTTGTTCGTCCTTGACAATATCTAAGTTGTCTAATTGAGGATAAGTGAAAGATTTGTAGTAGTGAAGTCCTTTGAACTTGGGCTTGCCTCTACGATTGCCATTTTTGTCCGGCGTGGTGAAATTTGAGAAGGAAGTATCCACCCTGTTTACTACATCCTGTAAAACCTGAGAATCCAACACTTTATAATCAGGAAATAGCTTTTTAGTGTTTTTAATGTCGGCAAGCTGTATGGTTTGCCACTGTACATATCCGCCTTCAATGTTCGAGAAAACATCACCCTTTTTAGTTAAAGGATTGCCTGATTCATCCTTTTTTCTACCATCCCTAGTCTGCACTCTGGTTAAGGGAATATTTTGATAAATCTCCTCAACAGGAACTATCGAAACAATCAATGGGCAAGCGTTCATAGGGGTTCTCGTGGCTTCCCACCATCTAAATCTTTCACCGAGTCGGTAGTTGTACTGCCGACGACAGAGTTCTAAATGAGCCACAATTGTTGCTAATTGGGCTTTTGTGGGTTTGAGGCGGTATTTGTATGTCAGTTGCATCGGAAACTTCCTTTTTTCGACCTACTTTAATGTACCATTTTTTCAGTTTAATGTTTAGAAAGTACATCAAAGTTAAAGGTACTTGCAATGTCTAATTGTCGGCTTCCGTCCCTCCATCCGACGCTTCTGGACATCCCTGCGGTAATTTATTCGGGGTACTTCGCGCAGCGCTCAGATTAATCCCCTCTAAATATACCGAGGGACTTCCCGGCTGTTAGTTAAAATATAGGACAGAGCTTAATTAAATTCAATACCATAACCGCTATATTTAACAGTCCTCTTTGAGAGGACTTTCGCTATGAGACGGGGGTTTTGAACCCCCGGCGGACTGTTGGAGAAGCGAAAGCATCCTCAAATTTTAATCTTTTTCCCAAACGGCAACAGCTTCCGAACCCAAACCACGGCGAACAACAATCGGTTCGCTTTGTGTCAAATCGAGAATGGTAGAAACTTGATATCCCGGATCGGAACCGTCATCGACAATGACATCTACTAACTTTGAAAAACAGTCAAACAGCTCAGCTTTGCCAAAGCTTTCTGCTTTTCCGGCCGGGACTGGTGCTGCACCTTCATCATCTGTGGTAATGTTAGCGGATGTTGAAATAATTGGATTTCCCAAGGCTTCCAACAGTGTAAAACAAAGCCGCTGGTCGGGAACGCGAATTCCAGTGGTTTTCCGTTTTGGGTTCATTACCAACCGCGGCACTAACTTAGTAGCTGGCAGCAGAAATGTATAAGGCCCCGGTATTAACCGCTTGATAATTCTGTATGCTTCATCGCTGACAGCAGCATAGTCGGTGATATTTGACAGAGAGGAACACAGGAACGTTAAAGGCTTATCATTGGATAGTTGCTTGATCTGCCTGACTCGTTCTACCGCAGACTTGGAGTTGAGATCGCAGCCGATCGCGTAAACTGTATCTGTCGGATAAAGCATCACGGCCCCATCTTTTAGAGCTTTGTTAATTTTCTCGATCCGGTCTCTTTGGGGTGCAACTGGATGCACTTCGTAAATAGTTGCCATGTTAAGATATTGCAGGCTAAGTGGGCGATCGAAATATCGAGTGAAACAATCAATGCTAAAAATTAATTGTTAACAATGAATAAAATAGCTTATTTTGACTGTCCAACCGGCATTGCTGGCGATATGTGCATCGGAGCTCTCGTCCACGCCGGCGTTCCTTTAGAATACCTAATCGAAAAACTCAATTTGCTCGGCATTTCGACAGAGTACCAGTTGCGGACGGAATTAGTCCACCGGAATACTCAACAAGCAACTAAATTTTATGTCGATTTAGCTGCGGATTTGTCGTTAAAACCGGAAAATCCTGCTACCGAACTCGATCCCTCAGAAACGGAATCCCCGACTTTCGACGCCCGCCGCCACCATCATCATCACGGGGAAGAACATTCTCACAGTCACGGGGAAGAAGATGCAGAAATTAGCCACAGTCATCACCGCAATTTACCCGAAATTGAGCAGATCATCGTCTCTGCAAAATTGCCTCCGCGCGTGGAAGCTTGGAGTTTGGCCGTATTTGGCAAATTAGCAGAGGCAGAAGGTGCCGTACACGGTATCCCCGCCAGCGAGGTTCACTTTCACGAGGTGGGGGCGACGGATGCAATTATTGATATTGTGGGTACTTGTTTGGGTTTGGATTGGTTGGATATTGAGGAGTTTTACTTTTCGGCGATGCCCACTGGTGGCGGTACGGTGAAGGCGGCCCACGGCCGATTAGCGGTGCCGACGCCGGCGGTGATGCGGTTGTGGGAAACGCACCGAGTGCCGGTTTATAGCAATGGGATCGATCGCGAATTGTGCACTCCTACGGGAACTGCGATCGCCTGTACTCTCGCCTCCGCTTTCGGCCCGCCACCGCCGATGCAAATTCAGGCCATTGGTTTGGGTGCAGGTTCTCGAAACCTGGCAATTCCTAATATTTTGCGCCTCTGGATTGGGGAGAAGTCAGAAGGAAGTTCGGCAACGGATTCTGTAACGGATGTAACGGATGTCAGAAAGAGGGCAGAAGGAAGAGGGAAGTTTTTAAACAATACTCAATTCCCAATTACGGATTCCCAATTACCAATTACCAATTCCATAGAAACTATTACGGTACTGGAAACGCAAATTGATGATTTGAGTCCGCAGGCGATCGGCTATGTTTTTGATGCTTTGTTTGCCGCCGGAGCTCTGGATGTTTTTACTGCCCCAATTGTGATGAAAAAGTCGCGGCTGGGGGTTTTGTTAACTGCGATTTGTCATCCAGAATTTGAGGATGCTTGTGAAGCAGTTATCTTTCGCGAGACTACTACTTTGGGAATTAGGCGATCGACTCAACAAAGAACTATTTTACACCGAGAAATCCAGACCGTTCAAACAGAATACGGCGAAATCAAGATAAAAGTTGCGAAGTCTGGACAAACGATTGTTAATGTACAGCCGGAATACGAAGATTGCGCGGAAATTGCCAGACTTAAAAATATTAGCTGGCGGGAAGTTCACCGCTTGGCGCTGCAAAGTTGGTACGATCGAGGTTAGGAATGAGAATTAAATAACTTCCACTCTTGAAAGTGGGATGGGCGTCCCGCCCGTCCAGAAAGGACGGGCGGGA
>NZ_JAUBTU010000055.1:1584-47348 GCF_036705085.1 Microcoleus sp. B6-A1 | reverse complement strand
TCTTATTTTTGCGGGTTCGGTGGCCCAATCTTTGAAAAATACTCGCTCGCGCGATCGCACCTGCGGAATGTGGGATAACTTCTCAAGAAAAAACTTTCGGGTCTAGCTTTTCAAACACCCGGCGAAATGTATCATCACGCTTGGATGCCATTGGGTAACTCTAAAAATTATTCACGCCCATTGCTGCTTGCTGAGTCCATAATTTTCGATGTCTTCCCACCCCTGGGCACCGGCGATCGTAGCTAATATGGTAATGACCAGAATGTCTTTAAGTAAATGTTGTTTTGTTCGGTCTACTCTCGGATCTGGTATGTCATCAAAATAAGTTGAAGGCGCAGTAAGTGTTGCAGGGAGAGGGGTTGAGACCTGTCGGGTTTCGGTGATGATTTTGCCTCATTCACAACACGCTCGAATCCTTTCTCCATTGATTTTTCCTCACCATTCGTGACACAGATGAAGCAGTATTATAGAACCAATTTGACATCTTTGAGGCTGCGAGTCGATCGCCCGTTGTCTGTCGGGCGTTGCTTAATCAGGGATGGGTTCAAAGAGCCGCTATTGACAGGATGCTCTTTTATATCTTGCCCTTTTTGTCAAGTACAATTTATACCAAATTAGATGAGCTTACCCTGAAAAAAACGCTTAGCTATTGCTTTTTGTGAGATGGGTTCAGTATGATAAGTATCTAGGATTTTTGGCAGAAAATCAATCGAGTAAGCTTTCATTTTTAACAAGGTATGATGTTTGGTACAAGTAAACGTGTTGTGAGTCAAGCATCGCGTACTTTCAAAAAAATGTTATGATGTGTGGTATCGCTTTCGCGTGGCTTTACTCAACCATATAATTATAGTTCATTTGATCCGATATTCTCTGTTTTACCCTCACGAGTGAGGGTCAGTAACATTATACCTCATCTTTCTGAGAAAGGCTGTATATCGTCGGTTTTGTTGAGAATCATAAACCCCATGCGGAATCACTTTCCCGTGACCTAAACTCCAAAAATCATGATCGAAAGTAGTGACAGGTTCCTTTGTATAGAGAGTTCCCGGACGATACAATTTTCCTAAAACTTCTTTCTTTTTGGTGTCAAGACTAATAATAGGATTGCTGGGTTCTCTATACTCTGTAGGGTGCATCTCACTTTGGCAAATACATCAAATTGAAAGTTGACCGTTGAGATAAGCACAGCGAAGAGAAAGGATAGAGGGAACGCTCTCAATTTTCCATTGCGCTCCTGATATTTTTACCCTGAACCCAATTCGTTTAATAATTGATTCAACTGTTCCCGAACCTATCGAACTTATGGACTCTTCTTTATAGTATTGGTAGTTGACTATTCGGCACCGATGGGTCTCTAAATAGTTACAAAATATTTTGAATCCTTTTTTTTTCATCTCTTTAAATAGATTAATAACTTCATCTATTTTACCTTGCCACAACATATTTTCGGCTAGTTTTAAACGTTTTAGCGAACCTCCTACCTTGTAAAGATTTTCTTTCAGATGATACCAATCTAAGATTTCTTGTCTTTGTTCAGTATCTCCTATTTCTTGAAATATTTTCCAAATTCCCGCATGACCATCTCAACCGTCAATACATAGGATGTAGTAAGTTTTGGCTATTAGTCCAATCAATTAAATCTTGATTATTTTGAAAAAAGGCTCCCGAATAAACATTATCTAAACAAATGGCTTTATAGTCTTTCCAGTAACAGCCCTCGCCTTTGGTGTCGTTGCGTAGCCTGACTTTCCCGCCATCTAATGTAATTTCTTGAACTCCTTGTTTAGATGTAGGTAATTCAAATTCTTGTCGTTTGACTAATCTTTGTAATGTACTATGAGAGACTTTGATCCCCGTGAAAATCTCTAAATCTTTTTCTGCCATTTGATAAGATTCGTTGGCACTGATTAAAAGACAGCACTTTTCCATCATTGGACTGAATTGACTATACGCTTTCAATCCAAAATATTTCGCTTGATTGTCTGTAATTTCGAGCGAACCGACTATTGATTTTATTTTTCTGGATTTTCCTGTTTGAATCCCTGATACTGCTGAAAAAAAAAGCTACCTAGTTCTGGTCCCACTTGTTCTAGCATTTTCTGACGGAGAGATTTTTCTATGCTATCAAAACTTTCTAACTCGGTTGGATCTGTATTTCTGTAAAGAATGGATGCTGCCGCTTTTAAGTAGGCTTTTAGCTGTTCTTGGTCTGAGGGTGTCATTTTCTTTACCTCATATTTTTTGGCAATTTTACTAGCTTTTCCATTTTAACCCTTTTGCGACATATTCGCCAAAGCGAGATGCACCCTACTCTGTACTCTGTATCCAGTCGCGCAATATTTTTAAATTGAGCGTCCCGATTTTTGTTAATTCCTATTGTTTGTTTTTTTGGGCTTTTCTTTTCACATATCCATGCTTTTTTAATAGCTTGGCAACTCAGGGTAGACTAATGGTGAAACCTGCCGTTCGTAGTCCAGAAGCTATTTCTTTATGCGTCAAATTAGTTTATTTGATTAACTCATTCATTGGGTCTCCGGCTGTGTGATTTTTTAAAACTTCTAAAAAGGCTGCCTCAATACCGATTTGAGTAGACCCAATACTTTTTCTTCCCCCTCCTTTCTTTCTGATCCTGGAACTATTTAGTGTCTCTGAGTCCATTTTCTCTAATTCTTCCAATCCCTTGATTATGGTATTTCGGCTGCAGCCCAAAAGTTGCATTACATAGCTAATTCCACCCCATCCTAATTTTTGAGATTCTATAGCTGCATACCTTCTTTTATCCTTTTCTGATAAGGATTTATAAAAAATTTTCATTTCTGACTCAATTGAACTCGAATAAAACATGGATTTAAAAGTAAATTAGAATAGTTAAGTAGAAAAATCCTTTGTGAGTTGATCTCTGTAGGAGCCAAAATTGCAATAAGCGCACTTTTTTCATTATAACCGATAACTCATCAACTTATTTATTTTTCATTCCTTATTCAGCAAGCCCTATCTATGTTCTGACGGGGTTGTTACTGTCATAAGCTGTTCAGCATCTAAAACGCATATTGCATAGTATAATATGATGATATTTATAAAAAGTCAATGCCTACTAAAAACTTCCTCAGTTCCGAGACAAGGGAAAATCTTCAACAAGTATTAAAGGAGCATGAGCATCCAGACATTCGGCAAAGAGCCTTAATTTTTTTATTGCTAAATAGCGGAAATACACAAGCTCAAACTGCTGAACTAATAGGATGCTCTCTGAGAAAGATTGCTTATTGGAGCATTCATGGTGATCCTGATAATTTAGACACTTTTAAAGATAATAGGATGAAGGGTAATTACCGAAAAGCCACAGAAGAATACATTAATTTACTTTTAGAAACAGTTGAAGTAGAACCTGAGAAATATGGCTATGAATTCGGGAAATGGACAACAGCTAGACTTGCCATATATCTAGGAGAGAAAACAGGAATCGAGTTGAGTAGTACCCAAGTAAGGAGAATTTTAAAATCAAAAAAGTATGTTTACCTTTGGGCTAAATACAGCTTGAAGGATAAGCAAGATGCCGTAGAAAGGGGTTTATTTAAAGATAAATTAGCTGAGTATTTAAAAGTAGAAAAAGAATCTCCAAACCTATTGCAGGTATGGTTTTGGGACGAAAGTGGATTTAGTTTAAGAGTAATTAGACGGAAAACCTGGTGTAAAAAGGGGACTAGAAGTAATAAAAGAGGAGACCGACGAAAAGGTCGTATTAATGTTATGGGTGGAGTGAGATACTCAGACAAAAAAAGATGGGTAGATTTTATTCCATCTGGTAATTCTGCTAATTTTTATGCTGTGCTGAAAACTTTTTATGAAGATTTAAAATCCGAGTGGATATTGCAAGGAAATTTAGCGGAAGAATTTGAAGATAAAGGCTGTAAATTTGTGATAATCTTGGACAACGCTAGTTTTCATAAAAAAGCAGCGACTTTGCAGAAAATAGCGTCAGAGATGCCGAATCTAATCATAGAGTTTTTGCCCAAGTATAGCCCGGACTATAACTTAGTTGAATTAGTCTGGCATTCTGCCAAGGAATATGTTGCTAATAGATTATTTGAATCCATTGAAAAATTAGAAGCACTGTTACATAAACTGTTAAATGAAGGAGGACTAATTATGAAATGGAACCGAAAAATAAAAAATAAAGGTAACGCGAGTTAATGCAGTTTAGATGTTTGACAGCTTATCCAACACCCCCTCACTAACAAATGTCGGGCCGAACATCCCGCCGGCCCCGCCTTCTCCAAAAGCCCGAAAACCATTCACTTCAACCAGGCACGGTGAGCCATCAAAGCTGCAAAAGGCTGCACTCCCCGCAACTGATTCGACAGCGGCAAATGACCCCTAGGCGCGCTCAAATCCCAAATAAACTCTTGCGGATACCGCGTCCAATTATTCCCCTTCTTCCAGCCAATTAGCGGCCACAACTTATCCCAATTCTTGCCCGAACTCAGCCAAATTTCCCGCTGCACCGAAAAGCCAAATTTGCCTTCGGAATGAACTTTCCACAGCGTATTAATTGTTTGCAAATCCGCCACTGGCAAACTCTCAACTTGCGTAAAATACAGCCACTTTCTCATGGAAGCTGTCTCACCCGCTAATTCACAAAGCTTGTCTAAAGTCAAGCGATCGGCTTCTTGAAATTCCTGTAACGCCAATAATTGTTGCAGTGGAGTGTAATCAATGTTAGAGTCCGATCGCAGCGGCACAACCCCAGTGGGAAAATTCGCTTGCAAAAACTCCGCCGCTCTCGGAGAATTAGCACTGTAAAGAATTTGGTAAGCCTTACCCATTACCGCAGTCGGTGCTTCTGACTTGCGCTCTAATAAAAATTCCATCAATACATCCCAACCGGAATCTGCTATTTGTTGTTGTAGCAGTTGCAGTTGAGCTTTTTCCGAACCCGACCTCAACTGAGAGCGGAGTTCGGCTGTATCGGCCGCCGAGTCTAGAGGAGAAGTAGAAATCGAGTCAGTCATGAGAAACTATCAGCTATCAGCTATCAGCTATCAGCTATTAGCTGAAGCCCTGGTTTTCCTCCATTGTACAATGGTACTGACTCCGATTCACTTCTCTGTACTCGGATGCCTGCGCGCCACGCTGCCTAGTTTAGCCTCAAGCCCGCACGCACCCTCTTCGCCAATGGCAGCAATAGCAAATCAGTCTACCATCTGAAATTTACGATCGATGCCATGTCAAAGAGTTTTTCTTGAACCTAGTCGTCCACGATCGAAACCCATGCAGAGAAGGAAGGCGGAAAAAAGTTTATGTCATATTCCGAGTCTTCCCATTCTTTGACCCAAAGCGGTACCGCGCCGGGGCGAGGAGTAGCAGAAAATGTGCGTTCTTTGACTTCGATCGAGTGAAATAGCTGTTTTAAAGTATCTCCCCGATCCAAAGCTTCGCTAAGGATGTCGTCCAACTCAGGATCGACCCGTTTGACACGGTTTTTGTCCTCCTCCAGCCACAGAAGTTTCAAAGACTTCAGATCTCTCGGACTGAGGATGCTCTTGTAGTACACGCGCTTAAGGGTCGCTACGGGCTCCAATGAACGTTCGATCCGGCGAATTTGCTGAACTCGCAGGTAGTGCCATTCTGCTAAACGCTTGCTTTCCGAAGGCGGGAGAGTACCCTTGCCCGCTGCGTGTTTGTAGTCGTATTTAATCAAACTGCAAGCCATATTGGCTAGCAGGTGAATCAACTGTTTTTCTTTGGGTGTTGCCTGACGCCGTTCCTGGGTTCTTGTCAATACGCGCTGTCTGCGGGTAGTTTCGAGAGTATTTTCCATTGGGTTTTTACGAGATGAAATACGATTGTGCCAGATCCAAATCCCGAACATCAGAAGGTAAGGAAGTTGATAGGCGGGGAAACTCCACCGACAGACTCGCCTTACCTGTTTATTTTCCCATTCACCGTTCTCTGAAACTGACCCCCACCCCCGGGATTAGGTAGACTGATATTGGGATCTAGTTTTAACCACCTCGATTAGAGGCCCTTGCGACAACAAATACCACCACAACTACAACCACAACCACAACCGCACAAGAGCGAACCACACAAGAGCGCCAATTATTTCCTGCCTTTACCCGTTTTTACCTCTTCTTGCTCCCCATCCTCATTCGTTCCAGTGTAGTTAAAGTCGGGATTAATCTCCCAAGCCGTCAAACTGCTGGCTGATGAATGTTGTGGGGTGATCGCTAAAGCGCTGGCGCTGCCTGCCTGGAAAAAGCCGAAGCCAGCCGAGGCAATTACCCCTAATACTAAGATGCTGTTTTTCATGTTCGATGACCCTGATTTCCGTAGATAGACACTTTTTGGCTAACCCGATCTGTCAGAAATGGGTTGATGCAATAGCCCACTTGTCTTCTGATAAATCTGCCTGCCATAATCAATTCAGACAGGCACACCCGCTTGCGATCGGAAACGCCGGAAGTGACGTGTTACTAATGTCCACGATCATCCACCAACCCGAATTTTTTGGGTAGTGGAGCGAAAGCCATCAGGGCGTCGATCCATCAGGGAGTTATGCCATCAGGGTGCTAATCCATCGGGTAGTTAAGCCATCAGGGCGCATCTTCTACAATTAGCCACCGACTTAACTTTTATAGTTGAGTGAGTGGTTAGCCTGGTACTGACAAAGCCTTTAAGAATTAAACTTTTTGTGGATGCATCCTGAAAAGTTTGTTCTTAGGAATCCCCGAACGCGAAAGCCCGGGGAAAGTCAGCAGCATGGAATTCCATGCAATCTAAGTCAATTAAAAAAACGCAGATTAACGATATCTCCCACTCAAGCAGTCCTCAGCTAAACGCTGGGGTTTTTTATTGGCAGCCATTCCGAGCGCGTTTTTCTCCGGCATCCGGGAGGCGGATCAGAAGGCAGAAGGTTGACGGCGTTCTGTGGTTAGGAGTTTCCCTGCCCACATCATACCACCGGGTGAAATTTAAAGTATTATTGTAAAAAAATGTGAAAAAATGGGCGTTTTAGCGTTCTAAATCCGATCGAGTGAAAATTCATCTAATTATGTGAACGAGTGTAAAAAATCCAGGGGCGGGCTACAATTGGGCCGAGCGTAGGATTTGGGGCGAACGCTTGCAAAGATACGGTAAAGATTGACGAGAAGAAAGCTGAGCTAGTAGACAATAGAGAAAGAGGAAGAAAAATTTTCCACCATAGTAAGCGGGCAATAATTGTAATTTGTAACCTTTCGATCGCACAGCATAGGGGCGTAGGATCTTGATGAATTCCCAGATGAGAGCAGAAGTCAACTCAACGTACCAATATCAAGTTGGAGGATATTTGCCTGCCGGGGCGCCCACCTATGTCAGGCGATCGGCAGACAGCGAACTCTACGAAGGACTCAAAGCCCGAGACTTCTGCTACGTGTTGAGTTCGCCACAAATGGGAAAGTCCAGCCTGCTAGTGCAAACGGCCAAAAGGTTGCAAGCCGAAGGTACAGTTTTTACCGCCATCAACTTGAGAAGCATCAGTAGCCGAGATATCTCCCCCCAGAAGTGGTATGGCGCAATCATGTACCGCATGGCAAGCAGTTTACACATCACAAACAGGTTTGATGCCATGAAGTGGTGGAACGATCGCGAACTGCTATCGCCGGTGCAGCGATTGGAGATATTTATCGAAAAAGTTTTGCTCAAGTCACTTCAGCAAAATCTGGTAATTTTCCTAGATGACATTGACAGCATCAGCAGCCTAAATTTCAGTACCAGCGATTTTTTTGCTTTGATCCGGGCTTGTTACTCCAAGCGGGCAGAGCAACCGGAATACGATCGCCTGACTTTTGCTGTTATGGGAGTAGCAGCCCCCTCAGAATTGATCCGAGATCCAAGATGCAACCCTTTTAATATTGGACGGCAGATTCATTTAAGTCGATTCCAACTGCACGAAAGTTTGCCGCTAGCAAAAGGATTAGCCCTGAAAGCTTTTCGCCCCCAAAAAGTGCTCCAAGAAATATTAGCTTGGACGGGCGGCCAACCGTTTCTAACTCAAAAAGTTTGTCACTTGGTACTTGAATACGGGCCTTTTATTGGCCGAAATTCCGAAGCTCAGCAAGTTGAAAAACTGGTCAAACACAGAATTATTAAAAATTGGGAAGAAGAAGACGAACCCCAACATTTGATAGCAATTCGCGATCGCATTTTCCATAACCCCTGTGACCTCACGCGGCTGTTAACGCTGTACCAGCAAGCTTTGCAACCCGCCAAGGCAACAAAACGGGGGGAACTGCAGGCAGTACCAGCAGATTACTCTCCCGAAAAACTCGAATTGCAACTGTCAGGACTGGTTGTTAAATCTCACGGTAAATTAATAGTTTCCAACCTAATTTATCAGTCAGTTTTTAATCAATTTTGGGTAGAAAAAGAGCTGGGAAAATTGGCTCCGTACCGATCCGCCCTAGCAGCATGGCTGGCTTCAGACCGCGAAGATGAATCGCTGTTATTGACAGGAGAAAGTTTGCAGTCAGCTTTGGATTGGGCTGCGGACAAACAATTAAGCCAAGAACACTATTGGTTCTTGAATCCCGATCGAACTTTTCGGGAAAAACCGACAGTCGTTGTCGCACAAGTTGCAGACAGCAGCGTAGACACAGATGCAGACAGCAGCATCCTCACCCCGCCCTCAGATAGTGTTCCAACAGGCAGCAACGAACAGAGATTGTACGATCACATCGTCTCCTGCGTGGAAACAGAATCCCCCGCACAGGTGATCGAGCGGTTCCGAAAGCTATTTATCGACGGCATGGGCTATCCCGATCGAGAGATTGAAGCAACTTTGTACAGTATAGTCTCCGTCAAGCGATCGGATCAGGACTTTAAATATCTCCTCCACCGCTGCTGCTACATCCCGATCAACCGCTGGCAATTGCAATCACAAAATCAGTTCGCGATCGCCAAGTTGGTAGCTTTATTTAAGCAGACTTCTCCCCGATTCGGGATGGAATTTTACATAGTCAAGCGCTTACAAGAACAAATAAATTTCTTTACTAAAAGTGAAGAATTCCAGACCATAGAGCGCTTAGTAAAAGCCTTAGATAGAGAGGCGGAACAGCAGAAACAAGATACAGATTCTCCTTTGGGCGAATTGATATGTCGGTATCCTTATTTGTACGGCTATTCTCTACTGAGCAAGGACAGCATTGAGGAAGACCAACAAACCATCCAAAAACTGGCATTTCAAAGACAGCGACAATTTGAAACACATTTGTCTAAATATTTGAATTATATGGTTGAACCGAGAAATACAGAAATAGGAATTGTGCAGCGGGCTGCTAATCCCACACTTTTGAACGATGCAGAACTGCACTTAGCGGTGAGGGAATTTGCGGGAAAAGTAGCAGGCGATCGCAGCTACAAAGAAGCGGCTCAATTTTTTCTAAGAGATTCCCGACAAACTCCATCTTACGCATCATTTAAAGGAGATTTATATGAATATTTAATATCCTCGGTAGAACCAGAATACGGGGGGCGTCAATTTAATGACCGTTTGTACAAACAAATCAAAAATACATTGCGAGAAAATGACTCGGTGAAATTCAATAATCGCTTGTTAGTTCGTACTTGCAGCCAGTTGTTCAACTTCTTAGTAGTGGAAAATTCTCAACATCCCAGCCACTACGTTTTTTACGACTTGGTGTACAACCTCGGCGCTAGTAGGACAATGGGCTTACTGCTGAAACTTGTGCTGCTTTCGGGCAAAGTCAAACCAGAGTTGGAAAAGCGATTTTCTATTTTGTTCAATCACTATGAAGGTAAAGCTTCTAATGAAATTATGTGGTTTGTCAAATCGTTGGAAAATTTCAATGTGGCTTTGGTTGTGAATTTTGGTAAGACGGATTTGTCTTTGGTTAAACAGCAGCTTATTTTGACTTGAGAATAACAAAATCGCTCGAACTCGAACAGGGTTATATAATAGTATTAATTGAAAAAAATACAGGAGAAACAAATGAAAGCCTTTGAAGTCACAGGAACGATCGACGAAAAAGGTCAATTAATTCTCGATCGACCTTTAACCGCAGAAACTCCCGGCCGCGTGCGAATCATCGTTCTTCTTCCCGAACCTACAGATGAAGATGAAGACGACCCCGACGATACTCCAGTTGCAGAAATAAAAGCCAGTCTCAAAAGAGCGTTGCAGGAAGCTAAAACAGGGCAGCGAATACCTCTTTCTCAAATGTGGGAGGGCATCGATGTCGAATGAATCCGATGATCTAGTTCAAATCGATTTAACGCCTGAGTATAAACGAAATTTGCGTGAATTATCCAAAAAGTATCGACAAATCCGGCTAGATACTCAGCCCGTAATAGAACAAATACAGGCTGGCAATTTTATTGGCGATCGCATTCCCGGAATGGGCGAAGATTATATCATCTTAAAAGTCCGGGTGAAAAACAGCAACATCCAAAAAGGAAAAAGTGCAGGGTATCGCATGATTTATCAAGTCGAATCGCCCGTCAGCGTACTTTTGTTAACCATTTACTCAAAATCAGATCGAACAGATATTAGTCTCAACGAAATCCGCAACATCATCGCCGAGTTTGATGAAAACGAATAGCGGTGTATTATTATTAATTTTATGATTAGCTATCTCAAAGGCACAGTCGCCGATATCGCCAAAGGCAGCAACCGCGTCATATTGACTCTCGAAGTCAATCAAATTGGCTATGAAATCCAAATTTTGCCCCGCGTGACCGGTCAATTGCCAGCATCCGGCGAAGTCGCCCAAATTTTTACCCACCAGCAAGTTAAGGAAGACCAAATCGTATTGTACGGTTTTGGCAGCGCGGCCGAACGCGATTTGTTTCGGCAGTTGACGAGTGTTAGCGGTGTCGGTGCTCAACTGGCGATCGCACTTCTCGATACTTTAGGATTGCAAGATTTAGTCCAGGCGATCGTCGGCGGTAACACCCGCATCCTCGCCAAAACACCGGGCGTGGGTACCAAAACCGCAGAACGTCTCGCCCTGGAACTCAAAAGCAAACTCTCGGAATGGCGACAGCAAGCAGGTTTGACAACTTCAGTCGCCGCCGGAGTCCCCCCAGCTATTCAAGAAGAAGTCGAGATGATCCTGCTGGCGATGGGATACACTGGGGCGGAAGTTTTGCAAGCGCTGCAAACCCTCAGTCAAGACAGCACTTTGTCCGCCAAAGGTGATGCGGATGATTGGATACGTGAGGCGATCGCCTATTTGAGCCGATAATCCCCTACAATATCTAGCCGCCGGGAATAAACACCCAGGACGGGCGGGACGCCCATCCCACAATTTTTTTCCTGTGGGATGGGCGTCCCGCCCGTCCTAAGTATGTTTACAATTCAAGTCTATTCTGCTCAAAAAACAAACCCATCCTTGGCAAAAATTTTATCGTTGTTATGCTTCCCCTGTGATAACATTGGAGATTGTGACAATCGTACAAAAAAAACTAAAATCAATTCATGGCTCTTACACAACAGCGCAAACAAGAAATCATGGGCGACTTCCAAACCCATGAAACCGATACCGGTTCAGCAGATCTCCAAGTCGCCATGCTGACCGATCGCATCACCAAACTCAGCGCCCACCTGAAAATCAACCAAAAAGACTTCGCCTCCCGGCGCGGTTTGATGATGATGATCAGCCGCCGCAAGCGCCTGCTGGCATACATCCAAAAGCAAAATGTCGATCGCTACAAAGCATTGATTGCCCGTCTAGGCATTCGCGGCTAAACACCTAAGCCAAAATTTGCGACAATATTCTTTAATCTTGGGCAAACACCAAGACTTATTGAAAAATGTTCGAGATTTCAGGTTAGAGATAAAATATGTCCTCCGAACCACCCCGCAAGCGCTTGCCCTTTGAACCGGCAACGAATCGTAAAAAAACGCCTAAAAAGCCCCCAGAGCCCCAAGCAAGCATAGCCTTAGAGTCGGATTCTGCCGACAAGCAGCCGAAAGCTAACAAAACCGGAAAACAGGCGCAATCCATCCCAGAAGTAGTCAGCCAACGCATGATATCCCGTATAGCGGTATTCTGTGGCATACCGACAATCCTGGGAATTTCCACATTTTTTGTCAGCTATTTGGTAGTCAGCAAGGGCTTGTTTGATCTGCCCAACACAGCAGTATTGCTGGTAAGCATGGGCTGTTTTGGTCTAGGCGTTCTGGGATTAAGCTACGGAGTCCTCTCGGCTTCCTGGGATGAAGAAGTTTCAGGAAGCACTCTGGGGTGGGAAGAATTTAATACAAATTTTGGACGGATGCGAGAAGCGTGGCGCGCCGCGAAGCCAAAAAGTTAGTCATTAGTTATGAGTTATAAGTCATTAGCTAAAAACTAAGCTGTTAACCATTAGCGAGTTTGTATTTGGGGAGGGAACAAGAACCCGCCCCACAAAAATGCTAATAATACTGATATAAATAGATTCTCGATCGCCATTGCATCTATTTTTCTCAGTGCATCAGAGTCATGATCCGTTTCTAGCCCAACTAAAAAGGCAAAAAAAATATGATTATAGTAATGAAAGCCGGCACTCCAGAAGCCGAGATCGATCGACTAGACGAAGAGCTCCGCACTAACTGGGGTTTGATACCAGAAAAAATCGTCGGCCGTTACAAAACCGTCATGGGTTTGGTGGGCGACACCGTTGAGCTCGAACCGATGCAACTGCGCGAAATGAGCACCTGGATTGAGGAAGTGCTGCGGGTGGAAAAACCCTACAAACGCGCTTCTCTCGAATATCGCCAAGGTGAACCCAGCGAAGTAGCGGTTGCTACTCCTTTAGGAACTGTAATGATCGGCTTGCATCACCCGATCGCGATCGTAGCAGGCCCTTGCTCGGTCGAAAACGAAGAAATGATTGTCGAAACGGCAATGCGCGTCAAAGCTGCTGGAGCTCATTTTCTCCGTGGTGGCGCGTACAAACCGAGAACTTCCCCCTACGCTTTCCAAGGCCACGGCGAGAGTGCTTTGGGATTGCTAGCGGCGGCGCGGGAAGCTAGCGGTTTGGGAATTATTACGGAAGTTATGGATGCGGCCGACTTAAGTGCGATCGTAGAAGTAGCCGACGTAATCCAAGTCGGGGCGAGAAATATGCAGAATTTCTCACTATTGAAGAAAGTTGGAGCTCAAGACAAACCTGTTTTGCTGAAGCGCGGCATCTCCGCCACCATTGAAGAATGGTTGATGGCTGCTGAGTATATCATGGCTTCTGGCAATCCGAACGTGATTTTGTGTGAGCGCGGAATTCGCGGGTATGACAGGCAATATACACGCAATACTCTCGATTTGTCGGCGGTTCCAGTGTTGCGGACTCTGACTCACTTACCGATTATGGTTGACCCCAGTCACGGCACCGGTTGGGCGCAGTTTGTACCGTCAATGGCGTTTGCTTCGATCGCCTCTGGTACAGATTCGCTGATGATTGAAGTGCACCCGAATCCCAAAAAAGCTTTGTCTGACGGGCCGCAATCTTTAACACCGGATCAGTTCGACAAGTTGATGGAAGAATTGGCGGTGATTGGTAAAGTCATGGGACGTTGGCCGCAGCCCGTGCCAGTTTTGGCATAAAAACAGGCGAAACGCCTAACCTAAAATGCAATCGCGGTTAAATCCCCGACTTCTTTAAGAAGTTGGGGATTTTGTTATTGTGTTTTTGGAATAGAGACCCAGGGGCGATCGTACTTCTAGGAATATTGGGAAATTTTGTATAATTGATATTTGAGTTAATTAGCGAGAGGGCTGGGAGTCATGGTAGGCATCGGAACCAAACTCACTTTAGCAGAATTTCTAGCTTTGCCCGACGGAGATATATATTGTGAGTTTGTAGATGGTGAAGCAGTTCCGAAAGTGTCTCCAAAATTTTTTCATTCCAGTTTACAGGGAGCTTTGTGTCGCCTGATTCGTGTATGGTGTAAAGGACGCGGGCGAGTGCTTCCAGAATGGGCAATTTTGTTAAAACGTCAGGATAAAGATTGGGTACCTGTTCCTGCTTTGACCTATATTTCTTATGAACGTCTGGCGAAAAGCTGGCGGCAAAATGAAGCTTGTCCTGCAATTCCTGAACTGGTGATTGAGATTATCTCTCCTGGTCAAACGATGCAGGGATTTGAAGAGAAGGCGAAAGATTATTTGGCGGCGGGCGTTCCGCGAGTTTGGGTAATTGATCCACAAGCTATTTTAATAAGAAGCTTTTTCCCCGATGGTTTGAGTCAAGTTTATACGGATAATACACTAATTTTGGATGAGTTGCTGCCTGGTTTGGAGTTGACGACTAGACTGATTTTTGAAGAAGCGGAATTGATTGATTAATTGAGGGCGATCGTACTCTGTGCAAGATATCAGTCGTAGGGTGCGTGACAACGGGAAACTTTAACTCGCGGCGGTGGGACTATTGACTGTCACGCACCGCACGCGGGCCAAGCATTAAATAATACGCTCTCACCGGAAACGAGATCACTTACACTTCGAGACGGATTTTGACTGTTGTGCCAAACGCTTTTCTGAAAGCTGATTCAACATCGGGAAGTTTTTGAATTGCCATTAGCAAAAGTGGTGTTGAGGAAACTTTAATTCTTGCTTCTCTATCATTGAGAGCCATCAGTTTTCCATGCTGTCGCATCAGTTCTTTAGTGCTGCGTGGTGATATCTGAAGCAGCACAGTTTTCCATGTTAGGTCTAGTATTCCTTGCATTGCTTCTTCTATTTGTTTGAGGGTGTCGTTTTTTTGAGGTAAAACGCCTGGTAGTTCCAGTTGAACGAAATTTTGTGCTTGCATAGTCTTACTCATGATGAAGAAATGATTGTTTTAACTGGGAAATGAGCGATATCGCCTAACTTGCTTCCCATCTCTATATTCCTTGAACAGCAAAGGTTTGACGGCTCTCTTTCAACGCAAATCTGGCGCTGTATCCAAAAGTGAGCCAAAATAGAGCCGCGCCACAAATTGGCAGATGTTATAAGTTAAATATGGTTACTGAAGGTTAAAAAATCAGCATGGCAGCTAGTCTAAGAGCATCTGAATCTGGGTTGGAAATAGTCGATCGGGCTAGGCGAAAGAAAGGCTTGGAAAAACAAGCTTCTAGCTGGTGCGGAGATGCCCAAACTTCAGTCGCAACTTTAAAGCGGTTTTGGCGGCGGAAGCCTATTCAGCATGAGGTTTTTGTCAAGATTTGCAAGGCTGTAGAATTGGAGAACTGGGAAGATATTGTGGATGATAGTCCCTTATGTCAGACTGATTCGAGAGCAGAGTTTTTTGCTTGTGACGATGCTTGGGTTGGTCGAAAAGACCTGATTAGTCAACTCGCCCAGAAGGTTCAGGGTTCGTGCCACTTGTTAATTCTTCTTGGCATCGCGGGAATTGGCAAAACGGCTTTAGCTGAAAGATTGGCGGTGGAGTTGCAAGACGACGGTCGTAAGTTTCATCAGGAGAATTTTGAAAACCAGCAGCAAGCTTCGGATTTTGCTAGTGTGGCGATTCGATGGTTGGAAAAGTGGGGAGAACGCATTACGCCAGATGACCGCAAAGATACACAGCGGCTGCTGAATCGATTAGTCGAGCGATTGCGAGAAAATCGGTATTTGGTCGTGATAGATTCTCTGGAACTGATTTTAAAAGGAAATGAAGAAGCGGGCTGGAATGGTTTTCAGGATGAGTTGTGGGCAAAATTTTTTGATGGTTTTTTGGCAGTAGGATCTTGCCAAAGTCGTATCATCGTAACATCGCAGGATTTGCCAGAGCAAATTCCGGCCCGTTATAAAAATTTTTGGTATTGTCAAGAATTGAAGGGACTGACAGCATCAGAACAGTTAGACTTGTTCGATAAAACTGGACTAGAGGTGGAAATAGATTCACCAAACAAACCTTATTTAGAACGAATCGGGACTGCTTATGAAGGGCATCCATTGGCTTTGCGGGTGATTGCTGGGGAAATTGGCAGTAAGCCTTTTTATGGCAACGTGGCTGGTTATTGGAATAAATACGGGCATGAAATTGAAGAAGTGGAGAAGGCAATTGAGGAAGCTAAGACCAAAGGAATAACGGCATCAGCAGATGACGACTGGCGACTGGATCGATATACTCGCGAACTGCGAAAAAATGTGCGATTCCGGCTGGAAAAGACGTTTGAGAGATTGAAAAAAGATGTTTTGAATGCCTATCGATTGCTTTGCGAAGCTTCTGTGTATCGCTGTGCCGTACCGGAAGAGTTTTGGCTGAGTCATTTGGAAGATTGGGATTGCGATGACCAGAAGCAAGAGTTAGCGTTGGATGCGTTGCGCGATCGCTTTTTGGTAGAAGAAGAATTAATTGACGATGAGATACACTTGCGACAGCACAATTTAATTCGCAGTGTAGCATTAGAGCATTTGAAAAATTTGACAGTGAGGTAGTGGACAATATGAAGAGTGATTTTGCTGAATTTGATTTTAAAAGTCAAAATAGTTTGGAAGTTGACATCACGCCGCCGGGAGAGTGGATGCTGGCTAATCTGGGAATTGATCTAGCAGCACCGGAGTTTAGGGAAATGCCCCCTTGTAAACGCGCTCAGTACAGAGCGGTTAAAAATTGGCTGACGAGGTACAAACTGAAGCCGGATGCTTCCAATCTTGAGAAAGTTCGGGGATACTTGGAAGCATTTCACCATCTCTGCGAAGTCGAAGACTGGCAAAGAGCTTGGGAAACCCTTGTGATTCGCCTCAATACTCCTATTAAAGAACAATTACACAATCAATTTGGTATTTGGGGGTACTATCGCGAACAAATTGAAATTTATGACCGAATATTAGGTAAATTAAACCAGACAGAAAACACTATTTTATTCAATGTTTTCGCTAATGCTTATCAAGCATTAGGAGACCATGAAACAGCGAGGAAATACTACCAACAAAGTTTGAATAGTGTAATGGAATTCCCAAACCGTAAGCTAGAAGCCACGGTTTTGGGAAATATTGCAAATACTTATTTATCTCAGAGAAAGTTTTCCAAAGCCCTAAAGTGCTATCAATAAAGTTTAGAAATTAGCCAAAAAATAGCAGACAGATATGTGGAATGCTCGACGCTAGCAAATTTAGGTGATTTTTACCGTATTCAGGGCAATTATATTAAAGCAACAGAGTATTTAAAGCAAAGTTTACTTATTGCACAAGAAATTTCAAACCGCCAGCTTGAGGGAGCAGTATTGGGAAAGTTAGGCGTAGTTTACCGCTGTTGTGAAGAGTATACAAAAGCTATGCAATACCAGCAGTATAGCTTAAATATTATGGAAGAGATTCAATACTCTAAAGGTGTAGAAGCATCTCTAATGAATGTGGGCGCAATTTACCGTCGCCTCAAAGATTATACTAACGCAGTTGAGTGTCACAGGCAGCACTTAGCAATAGCGCAGGAGATTCAAGATCCATTGGGTAAGAGACAGGCGCTAGCAGATTTGGGAAGAATTTATTATCTCCAAGAATACTACTCTCAAGCTATTGACTATTACCAGCAAAGTTTAACCATTGCACGAGAACTAAAAAGTGACGTTGTAGGAGAGTTTTTTGCCATTTTGGGTTTAGGATTAGGTTACGCAGGATCAAAAGATTATGTCAAAGCAATTGATTGCTATCAGCAAGCTTTACTCCTTGCCCCACAAATGGGAAACCAGCAAGAAATAGCTGTTTTATTGGGTATTGCAGAAGCTTATAATTTACTAAAAAGCTATTCTCAATCTATCGAATATTATCAGCTAATATTAATATTCTTAAGTAGGCTTAGTAACCGTGAAGCAGAAATGTTTACTCTGGTTAATTTGGGCAGTGTTTATTCGCAGCAAAAAGATTACTCAAAAGCAAAAGATTGTTACGAGCAGATTGTATTACTGGCACAACAAACTGGCACTCGTCACATGGAAATGGTAGCATTGGCTCGTTTAGGATCTACCAATGCTAAACTAGGATGCAAACCACAAGCTGTTGAATTATACGAGCAGACATTACCAATTGCTAAAGAACTTGGGGAATATGGACGAGAGATAGCAATACTGATTAGTTTGGTTCTTTTGTATTTAGAACAGCAAAGATATTCCAAGTTATTTAAATCTTTAATTCGACTTGCATTTAAACATTGGTTGGTTATACCAATCTTTATTGGATTATTATTTTCCTTAGCCTTAATAGGAATATTTTCTGTTATTCTATCAGTGATAATTTGGGGATTGGCTGCACTTTTTCTCAGCGTAATTGTTACATTTATCTTGTGGGAAGTTTTCAAAACTCTTAAGAATAGTCAGGATCAAGGTGCATGATCCTCAACTTTTCAGTACGCCAACTGACCTAATTTGTAATTTGCTTTAATTTTATCCCAGTTTGGATTATCCATCAATTACTATCGAGAACTCAAAGACATTCATTAAGTTGCTTCATATCCCCTTGCGGCTGCACTTGCTTGTGCAAACTAATTTTATCGCCCACTTCATACCCCGAATTAAAACCCGCCGCGCTGCTGACTTGAGAATCTGTTCTAGTTCTAATTTTAACCCCTCGGCCCTCTAGATAATCCGCGATCGCCTGTTGATTTTTCTCAAACATCGATCGTACTACAATCCCTGGAGTCGCCGCCACATCCCCCGAACCCGGAATCCCCGACTCTTCCATCTGCTGTTTTTGTTCCAACAATCTTTGTCTCAACCTTGTCGCGCATCCCACCCGAAAAGCATTCAGATACGCCAATCCCCTCCCGTTTCCTTTGCGGTATTTAGCCCTTTTTTCAATCGCCGAACTCAAATACTCGTACAGATGTTTGCAAACAATCAGGTTTGTAGAAGTTCCCACCAAAAACATACTGCCATTATAAGTGTTTCGCATGGCAGTGCAACCGTTAGCGTCGGCAATTCCCGAAAGCAGCATCATTTTCCAAGTTACAAATTTCGATGTTGTTTCAACAGAGTTTTCGTCAATCTCTTCTTGGTGATTTGGCCCTAAATCCGCGAGGCTGAGATTGTACTGTGCCAGTAAAAGGGAAGCTTTTTCGGCCGCAGCAGTCGATTCGTTTTCATTGGATGAGGTGGCGAGGGCTAACAGCTTTTTGATTCTTTCGACAATACTTGTGTCTGGCATTTTTCAATCGATTTTAGGGTGAGAGTATGCGGTGGCAAGGATTTGGGTGAATTCCTATTTTAGTATAGCGTGCAAGGTGGGAGGTTTTTTGAGGAGGATTTTTTTGAACCGCAGAGGGCGCAGAGGCCGCAGAGAGAGAGAAAGAAAGGAGTTTGCAACTGATGCGCGGATTGGTTACTCTTCGAGGACTTCCAGGACTGATTTGGGCAGCAATTTATCTTTAAACCAGACTACTTTTGCTGGCACATCATTTACATTCACCCCGGCTTTTTCTAAATTCAGCCGTTCGGAAATAGCTAAAATCAAGTGATCGCATTCAGACTTCTGTACTTGTGAAAATTTCTTTTGCAAATACTCCGGCCGCCAATAACCAACTATTTCTAATAAAAACACTCGCCCGTCGGGATGCACCAACCGAAAATCGGGAATCATCACACTACCTGGAATCGGAATTAAATCAACTTCTCGCTCTAGTTGCCACTCGGTTTTTGTGGAATTCCATCTTTCAGCAAAGGCGGCTTCTAACATACTATCATAAGGCTTGCCAGGGGGATAGTGGCTGACTAAACCGCAATCGGAATTTAGGGTGAATTTACCTGTTTTCAAAACGCCACTAAAAGGGTCTTTTGTGTGCAGTGTCGAGTGCATACTCCATTTGGTAACGTGCAGCAGTGCGGGCAGCATTTTCGCCAGGGCTAAGCCGTAGCGGGTGCTGGGTTTGAATAAGCTTGTAGGGCCGTCTATTGTCAGTGTAAAACCGTGGTCTGCATCGCCTTCGATGTAAGTCATTAATTGAAATAGTTTCAGATAGCGAAATAAGAGTTTGTATTCTCCTGGATCGTTGCGGTGCGCGGTTAATTGGACTTGACTTGCTCGGTAAAATATGCCTTGAACTTGAGAAAGATTGTATTTGTGAAGCAAGTTTTCGGGTGTTGGTGCATTAAACTCAGTGAGGATTTTGTTTTCGTTTAAATCCGCGTATAAACCTGTAGTGATTTCGTGAGGCAAAACTTCTCTGTTTAACTCTTGGCTGAGTTCACTTGCTACTTTTTCCAGGGTTAATTGGGTGGATTGAGGGCTGGGAGTCGATCGCGCGGACAATGCAAAAACCCGCTGTCTCAACTCTGAGGGTTCTAGGGGACTGATGACTTCTAAGGTGCAGAAACCGCCTTTCAGCAGGTGCGCTAATCCCCGTTTCAGCCGATAATCGGGGCTGTCGCCTTCTAATTCTAGCAAGCGTCCGTCGAGTTCGCCTTGGGTTTTGCCGATCGCACTTTGAAAGCAATCAATCATTTCGGTAGCTGCTTCTAAGTTTTTAGCATCTATCTTGAGGCGGAGAGGAATAATTGATTCTCCGTTTTGGCGGTGACTTAATAAATCAGTGGGTAACATAAGCAGTGAAAAGTTTTACTCAATTCTTCGTTCAACAATCACCAGAACTCCCCTAAGTTTTCCCTCTTCTGTCAAGCTTTGGGTAGTCCGAATTCGCCGATCTGAACTGACAAGATGGATGGTTTCAACAGCCCTCATAAAGCCAGTTGCTTTGTCCCATACTTGAAAAATTATCAAATCCTCTCCAACTTCTGTCGCTAGTGTATTGTAGTTGGAAAAAACCGAGTCCAGACCTTCAATTTGCACTTGCCCTTCGCCGACAACATAACCCACAAAATTTTGGGTTTCACTCTGACCATTGGCATAAGTTTGAAGGTTAGTTTGCCTCCACTCGTTATTAACTATTTTCTGAGTTACCACTGCTGTAAAACGCCGGGTTTCTTTGCAGTCGCCATCGAGTATTGTCCAGTCTCCCTCCCAAACTCCTGTATGTTTGGGGAAAATTTTAAAGTTAGTTAGTTGTGCAGTTTCGCTCATTTTTAGGCAATGTAAATTAGTTGTTGATGATATTTTATTCCAGCTTCCTCTAATTTTACTGTAGCCAAAATCATAGAAGAGGATATTACTCAAAGACCTCTAATTGAGGTGCAGCCCAAAATTGCGTGTCGGTAGGAGTTGGAACCAATTGCGTAGATTGGGTTGACAATAAGAAACCGAACAGCCCTTTACTAGGTTGGGTCTCGCGAAATGAGACCCAACCTACATCTGTTCCAGCTTAACAGTTGGGTTGTGAAGAAGCGATCGGTACTATGCCTGGGACAGACTCACCCCCTGAAAGTTCTTCAAAAACGCATCAAATGTGATGGTTATAAACCCATCATTATCGTTACTCGGATCTTCTGCTGCCTTCACGAGACTACGGTTCTCGCCATTAGTATTATCGATCCCGTGGGGATTCCGCAGCAAGATCAGCTTTTGCCCATCTTCTCGTTCATAGGCATTGTGGATGCTGTAGGCATGGCTTTGGTATAAGACCCCACCATATAATAGCTTTGAGTCATCCCCGCCGCCGGGTGTCCCAGCAGCGACGTAGCCTCCATTGTCCAACGCAGTTTTAATGCTGTCAAAGACTTGATCGGTCTCAATAGGGTCTCCTGGTGTGACAAAAAACCTACTCTCAATTGTTGCATCGGGTGTAATCGTGCTCGGTGTAGTCTTCTCTGTAAGATTAGAGGGATTCCATTTAATGAAGTCGATCGATTTGTTCGTGAGCCGGCTGAGGGCATTTCCGTAAAAACCACCATTCCCTATGGCATCATAGCCACCCCGAAACTTTGCATAGGCTCGTTCAAAAATGGGAGCCCAGATGGGTTGACCATTTGCGTCTGTTGCCCCGACATTGTTATTGGTCCATTTGGCTCCAAACAACTTACCTTCAGAGGTAACCACCTGATTGTCCACGACGATATCCTGGGTTTGTTTCTTGTCGAAGAACTTGATGCTGTAGTTCGTGTCCTCGGTAGAAATCGCACTTTTGAGCACCGTACTCTCCTTGGATTTAGCATCGGAAAGGTCTTCCTTGATTTTGCCGAACGTAGCCGTCATGGCTGCCAAAAAGTAGCAATCGCCAAATAGATTCTGGTTCAATTGGTCGATTCGGATTGAACCAGGGTCGATCTGACCATTATCAAGAGGGGCATAGGTAAAATTAGTAGTGTTGCCCTTATAAGTAAAGACCGGTAGTGGTAACGGAGTGTCAGCACTCGCACTGCGTAACGCGTTTGCAATCGGCGTTCCCGTCACCGTCGCATTCAGAGTATAGTCACCCAAGCCCGGAGCATCCACACTGGAGGCAAACACCACATATTGAACCCCTGGCTCCGTGGTGAAACTCACCCTGGCATTGAAGTCTCCACCGTTGGTGTTGATATCATCGTTTTCAGCCACCACTTCGCCCGTGAGCTGATCCACCACTGTTAGAGAAGCATCGAAATCCTGTGATTCTTGAGTCACAGTCACCGTTAACCCAGCCCCCAGTTCCGACAGCAGATAGGGATCGGCGTAGTTTTCCTGATCGTTGGGATCGAAGTTATCGTTTTGAGTCAGGGTGCCTGTCGTGGGGATACCGGGGAAGAGCGGGTCATAGTTTTCAATGTCTACCCGGCTGCCCGGTTCGGAGATGGCAGCAATTTCGTAGGGCGTTGGAGCACCGGGCGCGCTGACATTGACGTAATAGGTACCGGGGTTGATGTTATCCTCCTGGATTTCATTTGTCCCCTGGGCAACAATCTCATCCGCATCCAACTGATCGTTGCTATTACGATCGCTCCATACAGTAAGGTTTAGATCCGCCTTCCGGTTCTCGGTAAACAGATCCAAATACCCCGCGTTGAGCACTTCCAGGCGATAGGCATCCACTGCATCAGTCCCGCCCACATAATCGTGCAATTCCACTTCACCGTCTGGCGACAGCAGGCGTGCCGTGCTGGCTCGATCGCCCGCCAAATCTTTTGCTACAGTTCCGGCAACACCTGCCAAACTCAGGCTGTAGTTGGTGTTTCCTTCATATGCCTCCACCGATAGGAAATATTTACCCGGATCTAAGGTGACGTTCTCAATGGTTTCATTCGCAGCGCCCGATTTTGTGGATGCGGAGATGATTTCATCTCCCCCCAATTCCCCATCATCGTTCAGATCCTTATATAGTGCCACATCCGCATCTGCGCTCATCCCACTCAAGCCCAAGTTAACAATGCTCGTTTCCGTTACCTGGAATTGGAAAAAGTCGGCATAATCTTCATCGCCCACTGCCCCCTGAAGGTTAGCTCCTCCCGGTATCGAACCCAGCACTGTAGCCCCCGGTTCCGTATCGTCCAGTGTCGCTTTGACGGTACTGAATAAGCCTGTCAGGCTAGCAGGGCTGACTCCCTGCACCCGCGCCAAAATCCCACCAGTTGCTTTCAGCCGAATGAATGTATCGGTGCCATTCGCTTCCAGCGTTACGTCGGCTTCGGTGAGGGCATCGCCTGCTCCATCCGTCAGAGCAATGACATCGCCCTCTTCATCGCTGAAGTCGGCGATCGTATCGGCGAGAGCCGGATTAGTTAGAGCATCAGCGACATTCAAAACAAAAGCATCGGAACCGTCGCTGCCAATTAGACTATCAACTCCAGCACCCCCGGCTAGGAAATCGTCTCCCTCTTGACCGATTAATGTATCGTTGTCTTCACCGCCATAGATAACATCATTACCGCGTTCTCCCTGGAGATAATCATCTCCAGCATTGCCCAACAGCAGATCGGCTCCGCGTCCGCCTTGTAGGCTGTCGTTCCCGATTCCACCGGAGATCGAGTCCGCTCCGTCATTCCCATAGACCAAATCCGGGCGATCGGAGCCCACAATGGAATCTGCTCCTGCGAGCGAGCGAATCCCAAAACCGGCCGGAACTTTGGAGTCGATCGTAAAAATATCGACACCGCTGGTCAAATCAAACAAGTTATTGGATGACATTAGTATATGAACCCTGAAAGATGAATGTACGAAGACATGAAAAATCCCACCCGCAATACCTAGGAATTAGTTAGAGCGGTGAATTAGTTGTTGAGCCCAAATCCGGCTGAAATACCCCCTCGATCTCTTAGTCTGTCCCTGACTACGTTCGAGGATAAAGTTCGGCAGACGTTGTAGTTGGCTCTCGTGAGTTTTAGGTGATCCTAAAAATAAAACTTCCCGTGGTACAGCCCGGAAAGCCTGCGTGAGCGAGACGCTCACACTACCGTTTCCACCACAAATCCAGAACAGCCAATTTATTCGTCTACTATAGAGTGCTAAGGATAATATTGATGAGCTATTGCATCTTTATTAACTCTTATCTTACAAAAATATCATACCTTAGATAGATGACAAAGCAATACTTTTTATAACCGCTTGGTTAATCAGTGGGAAAACTAAACACTGTATGGGTTCACCGAAAAACGAGCCCGGCGTGCCCCTGGCTTTAGACACGGGGAGGAAGTCGGCTGCGGTTTCAACCGCCTTCAATATTTCTTTACACAACTGATTGAAAGGTTGTATTAGAATTAGATTGCAAGTAAAACAACCATCTACGTGTTGAAACACGCCTTGTATCGGAGAAATCCCGGCGAGCGTGAGCCACCACACTCTTGAGGAGTAGTAAGCCTGTACAACTGACAAGTAATGACAGAGTGTGAAGCGTACCTATCTCGCAAAAGTGATGGATTATGAAAGCAAACACAATTTAAAAGTAAGCGCAATTGCAATACCCTTCGTACTGGTAGTTGTTTTGAGCGTATAGAGGTGCTTTGATAACGCCTTTGAGAGTTTTCGGATTCATTCAAGAATCCCCGTGGCTTCAGCCGTGGGGAGTATCAAGAGGTGACAACCCCATCAAACTCATCAGCTTCCCAAAAATCGGTGTAGCAGATGGCACAAGGGCGGTAAACTGCCTTTAAGGATTGCCAAAGCCCCGCCTTTCCTGAGTTTTAGGTGATAATCAAAATAAAACTTTCCGTGGTACAGGCCCGAAAGCCTGCGTGAGCCAGAGGCTGACACTACCGTTTCCACTACAAATCCAGAACAGTCGTGTAGTTTGAGATCAAAATTTTTCAAGCCCCTTTTCCATAAAGGGGGTAACGGAGCCGAAGTTGGCATTCTAAGGCTATACACTAAGTTGGCAATATTCAATCTTTATTTTCTTCGTCATAATTTTCTCCCCATTTGGCTGGTGATTCGGCTGCTTTTTTGGTTGTCTCCCGGTTGACTCCGTAAATGGGTGTCGGTTTGACAGTTTCTAATTTCTGATATTCAGGCTTTGGCGGTTCTATTTGTGTTTGTGGTTGGGGTTTGTGAGGCTGCATTCCTCCTCAGCGGCGTTGGGATGTTCTTCGTCGCGAAGAACGCGAAGGGAAGAGAGAGAAAGAAAGTGTTTAGAAATAGTTTAGGCTTGCTACCAGGGAATTTCATCATTGTCTTCTCCCCATTTTGCGGGTGATTCTGCTGCTTTTTTGGTTATCTCTCGGTTGACTCCGTAAATGGGTGTCGGTTTGACTATTTCTAATTTCTGATATTCTGGTTTTGGCGGTTCTATTTGTGTTTGTGGTTGGGATTTGTGAGGCTGCATTCCTCCTCGGCGGCGTTGAGAAGTTCTTTCTTCGCTAGTGTCTTCGGTGACGACTTCGTAGAGAATTGCTAACTTATTTACATCGCTGCTTTTGCGGAGAACTCGACCCAATCGCTGGATGTATTCGCGTTCGCTGCCGGTACCTGACAATATGATAGCAATTCTGGCGTCGGGAACGTCCACTCCTTCGTTGAGGACGTGGGAGGCGACGAGGGTTTTGTATTCGCCGCTGCGAAAGCGATCGAGGATTTCGTGGCGTTCTTTGACAGGGGTTTGGTGGGTAATTGTGGGGATGAGAAATTCTTGGGAAATTCGGTAAACTGTGGCGTTGTCTCCGGTGAAAATTAGCGTGCGCTGGGGAGAGTGTTCTGCTAGTATGTTGGCTAAAATTCGCAGTTTTCCTTCGGTACAAAGGGCGATTTCTTTGGCTTGACGGTGGGCTAGCATGGCGCGCCGTCCCAGGGGCGATCGCGCGCTTGCCATGATAAACTGTTTCCAACCTTCGAGGCTGGATATTTTGATGTTAGACTGTTTTAAGAAGTCGTTGCGAATGTTGATTAATTCGGCGTAGCGAGATGCTTCTTCTTGTGACAGTTTTACCATAATTTGAACTATTTTATGGTCGGCTAAAGCATCCCCCGCCAAATCTTCTGGTCTTTTGCTAAATACTGTCGGGCCGATGAGAAAATGTAAATCACTGTGGCGGCCATCGGTGCGATCGGGTGTAGCTGTCAGTCCGAGTCGAAAAGGCGCGATCGCATATTCGGAAATTACTCGATAAAAGTCCGTTGGCAAATGGTGGCATTCGTCAAAAACCAGCAAACCGTATTTATTGCCCAAGGTTTCTGCATGAATACTTGCACTGTCGTAAGTGGCGACTAAAATTGGCGTTTTGTCCCGCGAACCTCCGCCCAACAATCCGATTTCGATGTCGGGAAAAGCTGCCTTTAAATTAGCATACCACTGGTGCATTAAATCGAGAGTTGGTACTACAATTAATGTACTGCGACCAGTGACTTGCATGGCTAATTGTGCCAGATAAGTTTTGCCGGAAGCTGTGGGGAGGACGACTACTCCTTGGCTTCCTGCTTCTTGCCAAGCTACGAGGGCCTGTTCTTGATGTGGGTAAGGCTGCATTTCCACGCTGGGTACCAGTTCGAGTAGTTCGTATGCCCTAGCTTCGTCGGTAAAGTGAATGCACTCGGCTTGGAGGCATTCTACCAGCGGGCGGTAGTGAATTGCTCGAATGCGGTATTTTTCCACGCGATCATCCCATGTCGCAAAGTCCACCCAGTCTCTGCCTTTGGGCGGCGGGTGCAGCAAGAGAGTTCCGCGATCGAATGTTAAAGTAGGTATGCGTGGCATTTGTTTAGATAGGGGGCGAGTTATGCCTGTTAAATTATAAGTGACAGATCAAATATATTGACTCTTCTTGAAATTATCTGCGTTACTCTGCGTTAATCGGCCCTACATCTGCGGTCGATCTATCAATCAAAAAATTATGTAATTCAAGTCTCAATTGAGGAAATTGCGATCAATCTGGCGAAAAATCCAACAAAAATTCTTCTAGCCCAGCCGGATTGCCAAATCTAAAATCTACAAGAGTATTGTCCCCCTGGGGATTGTTTTTAGGTTAGATTCGATCTACGTATGCCTGAGATTAGAGGTTATAGATGGAAATAGGCGTCCCCAAGGAAATCAAGGATTTAGAGTTTCGAGTCGGGCTTAGCCCCACAAGTGTCCGGGCTTGTTCGGACAAAGGCCACACAGTTTTTGTAGAAACGAATGCTGGTGCTGGGGCCGGTTTTGCGGACGAGGACTACGTTGAAGCAGGGGCTAAGATTGTTTTAAAGGCTTCAGATGTCTGGAATCGCGAACTAATTGTTAAAGTTAAAGAACCGCTGCCTGCTGAGTATCCGCTGATTCAAAAAGAGCAGTTGCTGTTTACATATTTGCACTTGGCGGCCGATCGCACATTAACGGAACATTTAATTAGCAGCGGAGTCCAGGCCATCGCCTACGAAACCGTCGAACTCCCGGACAGAAAATTGCCGCTGCTGACGCCGATGAGTATTATTGCAGGGCGTTTGGCCGTGCAGTTCGGAGCTCGGTTTCTGGAACGACAGCAAGGTGGCAGGGGCGTACTTTTGGGTGGCGTACCGGGGGTAAGACCGGGTAAAGTTGTGATTTTGGGCGGCGGAATTGTCGGCACAGAAGCAGCCAGAATTGCTGTAGGAATGGGCGCCAGAGTGCAGATATTAGACGTAAATGTCGATCGCCTAGCTTATTTAGAAACTCTGTTCGGTTCCCGAGTAGAATACCTCTACAGCAGTCCTTTGCAAATTGAAGCAGTTGTTCCCGATGCTGATTTGTTAATCGGTGCGGTTTTGGTCTTAGGTAAAAAAGCTCCAGTGCTGGTTTCTCGCGAATTTGTTGCGAAGATGCACCCAGGTTCTGTGATTGTTGATGTCGCTGTCGATCAAGGCGGCTGCGTCGAAACTTTGCGGGTAACTTCTCACACAAATCCCACTTATGTTGAGGAAGGAGTTGTGCATTACGGCGTGCCGAATATGCCCGGTGCCGTGCCTTGGACTGCGACTCAAGCTTTGAATAACAGCACTTTGCCTTATGTTTTGCAGTTGGCAAATAACGGGATTAAAGCTTTGGAAATGAATCCGAGTTTGGCGAAGGGATTGAACGTGCAGAATCACCGATTGGTGCATCCGGCCGTGCGCGAGGTTTTCCCCGATTTGGCCGATTAGATTCCCATTTTTTTAAAGTAAGCTATCCCGCATCTAAATTGTATTTTGGTGCGGGCGCGGCGCCCACTCCACAAGCAACTTGATGTGTTGTGGAATGGGCCGGAGAGCCCGTTCCTAAGAAGATCACAAGATGTGAGTTATATCAAATCCGTTAGCATCGGAATAGTAAATTCGAGTTCACTGTTCACTGTTCACGGCGTCAACCGTCAACCGTCAACCGTCAACATCACCTGACGGTGTAACCGGAAATGATATTACTACGAACCTTGTTGTAAAATTAGGGTTGATAGATTTGCCGGATTTCATCGAGGTTGTTGGCTGCTTGCATATAAGATGCGATCGCCTGCAAAACACCAACATCAGAAATTCCCGAAATCTCCTCAAGCAGCAGCAATCCTTCGTCTCCGAATTTGAGCTTTAAACCGAGTTCGATCGCCTGGATAAATGCTTGTTTAGTGCGCGCCTGTTCCTCCAGTAACTGAGCATCTTTTTGAGATAACTGAGCATCTTTTTGAGATAACTGAGCATCTTTTTGAGATAACTGAGCATCTTTTTGTGCCGCCAGTTCGTCGCCTGTAGGAATGGGAACGCCACTAGCATAGCACCAGCGCAACCAAGTACCACCGACATTTTCAAATTCACCTTGCCACAGAGTTAGTCCCAAACCGACTTCGGGAAACCAAGCATCACTTTTGGGTACGTAAGATTGATTCTGCAATTCAAAGACTCGCAGCGTACTCCCTTTCAACTCGCGTAGCGGATCGTACACGACATAATACGGGATTCGCATTCGAGCGTAATCTATTAACTTGCTGCCCAATTCGTTGCCCGGAGTTGGGGAAACAATTTCGATCGCAATTTCGGGAGGCTTGCCAAATTCCCAAAATAAATACGATCGCACTTGTTTTTCCCACCAATCCTCAGCACCAGTAATATTGATACTGAGAAACACATCCGGGGCGATTCCAGGTAGACGCACGCTGCTGAACAAACCGACATTTGCAGCCGCAATGAAGGGAACGGTAATACCTGTATCGCCACCGCTATATAAAACCGTTGTCAGCAGCCGCTGCTGTTTTTCGTTGATGAAACTGTCCAAAGGAGTATCGTCTTCTAAAACTAAGTTGCTAATATCTGGCAACTGACTCGGATCGAGGGTTAATGGCTCAGACATAGGTAGCCGACGTGATGAGAAATATCTGCCAAATGAATTATAACAGAATGGGAATTGGGCATCGGGCATCGGGCATCGGGCATCGGGCATCTTCGCCTTTATAGAATTGGGAGTTGGGAATTGGGAAGAAGGAAGATTTTCTTCCTTCTCCCTTTGCTAACGGGTTTGGTATTACTCGCAGCCCAGAAAAAATAAATTCCCCAAAACACTTGACATATCGGCGAACATATGGCAGAGTAGTAATTCGTGACCGATGCGGAACTGGCGGAATTGGTAGACGCGCATGATTCAGGTTCATGTGGTGCAAGCCTTCCGGGTTCAAGTCCCGGGTTCCGCATTCCCAAGGCAGAAGGAAGTTTGGGGTTAACCCGATACAGGCAATAACCCCATTCGCTCTGCTGAATTAAACAATGCTGACAAGTATTCAAAACCCCCTAGTTAAAGAAATTCGCAAGCTGCACAGCTCGAAGGGACGCAGGGAACAACAATTATTTTTACTCGAAGGGACGCACTTGCTCGAAGAAGCTTGCGCGGCAAAATACCCGCTAGCAACGGTTTGCTGCACTCCCGAATGGCTGGATCAGCACGGGGAACTTTGGCAGCAAGTTGGTAATTTAGCCGATCGCACAGAATTAGTAAGTGCAAAAGTGTTAGAGTCGATCGCCACTACAGTCCAACCCGACGGCATTGTCGCCACCGCACCCCGCACCGCAACAGAGCCCGCAAAATTGTCAACTTTAGGAATAGCCCTAGAAACAATCCAAGATCCGGGCAACTTGGGGGCGATCGTCCGCACGGCTGCGGCTGCTAATGCCGACGGTTTGCTACTGAGCGCAGACAGCGCCGATTTAGACCATCCCAAAGTGCTGCGCGCCTCGGCAGGAGCTTGGTTTAAGCTGCCAATGGCAGTCAGTCCAGATTTAACCGCCGAAGTCTCCGGGTATAAAAATCGAGGAATGCAAATTTTAGCAACTGTCGCCGGGGCCAGTTTAAGTTATTGGGAAGTAGATTTGCGAGTGCCGACTCTGATAGTTTTGGGCAACGAAGGCTCTGGTTTGTCGGAAGAATTGAGGAGTTTGGCCGATCGACAAATCCAAATTCCCCTGAGTCGTGGCGTAGAATCTTTAAATGTGTCGATCGCCGCAGCCCTCATCTTGTACGAAGCTCAAAGGCAAAGAAGTCAATCGATTTTAGATTTTAGATTTTAGATTAAAGAATTGAAGCATTGAGCCACGGATAAATTCGGGGGCCAGTTTATCGGATACAGGTTTTTTATTTCTGGACGGATGAATCACGTGGCGGGTATCCTGGATGCTTTCGGTCATTAGTTATTAGTCATGAGTCATTAGTCATTATCTGTTGGGGCGGGTTCATCAATATCTGTAACTTCATATTCAGGGCAGCCACGGGGGGCAGCCCCTACAAGATAATGAAACAGCCCTGCCCCTCTACCAATCTCCCCCTCTGAGATGTGGCGGATTTTGTTTATCTTGATGCAAACTGTAAAGCCAGGAAAGCGGGTACTCTCGTATCAACAGTTCAGGCTGGCATGAAATAAATATGAAGAAGTGTAGCCAACTGCTCTCACAAATGTTAAGATTCTTAACATAACGTAGTATTGTTCACGCCCCAACCAAAACCTAACCTGAGACGGTGCTGACTGGGAGTAGTAGCTAGCTACCATAAAATTAAGCCTCTTTAAATGGAAGGAAAGCGCAAGTCCCCGCCCGCTTTCCTTCCCAGCTAAAGCTAGGGGTTTGCGACTACCGCAAACCTTTAGAGGCACAGATCCTCAGCGGGAAAAGCTCATGAAAACTCTTAAGTCCTCAGATACAGATTCTGTTCGCGCTTACTTGCGGGAAATCGGCCGCGTTCCCTTGTTGACCCATGAGCAAGAAATACTCTACGGGAAACAGGTACAGCGCTCAACCGCACTGCATCAGGAGAAAAATATTTTAGCCGAAGAGTTAGGCCGCGACCCGACGGCGGCTGAATGGGCACAGGCAGTTGGGCTGTCTGAGGCACAGTTGCAGCGGACGCTCGAAAACGGAGAAAGGGCAAAGCGCCAAATGGTGGAAGCGAATCTCCGCCTGGTAGTGTCTGTTGCCAAAAAATATATCAAGCGCAACGTAGATTTACTGGATCTAATTCAGGAAGGCACGATCGGGATGCAGCGGGGAGTAGAAAAATTTGACCCCACTAAGGGCTACAGATTTTCTACTTATGCTTATTGGTGGATTCGTCAGGCAATTACTCGGGCGATCGCCGAAAAAGGCCGCACCATCCGCTTACCGATCCACATCACCGAAAAGCTCAACAAAATTAAAAAGGCTCAGCGCCAACTTGCTCAACAGCTTGGTCGCGCGGCCACGGCTGCTGAATTGGCATCCGAGTTAGAGTTGACTCCCAAACAGATTCGCGAATATCTCGATCGCGCGCGCCTGCCACTTTCCCTGGACTTGCGCGTGGGAGACAATCAAGATACAGAGTTGGGCGATTTGTTGGAAGATACGGGTACTACCCCGGAAGATTTTGCTTTGCAATCTTCCCTGCGGACTGACTTAGACCAGCTAATGGCGGAACTGACTCAGCAACAGCGAGAAGTGCTCGCCTTGCGGTTTGGTTTAGAAGACGGGCAAACCTTAACTTTGGCCAAAATAGGCGATCGTCTCAACATCAGTCGGGAACGAGTGCGGCAAATAGAACGGGAAGCTTTGACCAAACTCCGCAAGCGCAAGCAAGATATCAACGATTATCTAGCCAGCTAGGTAGATTGGGGATTGGCGATCGGGTTCCCCCCACTTGCAATCCCCAATCTAAAATCGTAAAAACCGCCGCTTTTAATTCGGTTGTGCCCACTTGGTTGCTATGACTGTCCTGCTACATTAGTAATTACTTAGTAATAAAGATCAGCAGCCATCAGATAAGGGTTATTTAATTTAACCGCCCGCGTCTAACATAACAAGCTGTCTCTGAAACGGAGGTACTCGTGAGCAACTCATCTAATAAATCCCCAGAATTCTTTGAAGAAGACGGAGAAAATGCCAACTTATTATGGCAATACGTGCAGTCAATGGCTCCCGACACAGTTTCTCAGTTGTCTAAGCCGACTTCTCACGAAGTGTTTCAAGTAATGGAGCGAAATATTGTTGGACTTTTGGGCAATTTGCCTTCGGAACACTTCGGGGTGACAGTTACTACCAGTCGCGAACATTTGGGTAGATTGCTCGCCTCGGCTATGATTAGCGGTTATTTTCTGAAAAATGCCGAACAGCGAATGACTTTTGAAAAGTCCATACAAGCCAGTGAGAGACACGGCTCGGACGATTAGTAGATTCTTAACATTTAAGTAATCCAAGTGTCAAGCCCCCCCTCGCAAGATGGGGGCTTAATATTTTAGATTTTAGATTTTAGATTTTAGATTTTAGAGGGTTGATTTTAGATTAAATAATTGAATAATTATTGATATTATTCTTACATTCCCAATTCCCAATTCCCAATTCCCAATTCCCCATTCCCCATTCCTAATTAATATGTCTGTTTCTCCTGTTGCCCACAAAGTTATCGGCGTTGCTGCAATCTGGAACGATCGCCAACAAATTTTGATTGACAAGCGCCGACAACATGGACTGCACGGGGGTTTCTGGGAGTTTCCTGGCGGAAAAATAGAGCCTGGGGAAACAATCGAAGCTTGCATAAAACGGGAAATTATGGAGGAGTTGGGGATTGTCGTAGAAGTTGGCGATCGCTTGATTACAATTGACCACGACTACACTAAATTTACAGTTAGACTATACGTCCACCACTGCCGCCACGTCAGCGGGGAACCGCAAACGATCGAATGCGATGAAATTCGCTGGGTGACACTCGACGAAATTGACCAATTTACTTTTCCCAAGGCCAACGCACAGATTATTGCTGCACTGCGTTCAAGTTGAGCTGTAATATAAAATTCGGTTGGTACTGAACAACTGACAACTGTTAACTTTATTTTTGTACGGGCAGAGTAAAGTGAAAACAACTGCCTCGATCGACTACGGAGTCTACCCAAATTTGACCGTAGTGGGCGCGGATGATGCCTTGACACAGAGACAGTCCAATGCCGTAACCGTCGGTTGATTTATCTCGCTGCAACCGAAAGCTGTCTTCAAAAATGCTCGCGCAATCTTCTTCAGGAATTCCCGGGCCGCTGTTGCAAATGCTGACTTGAACTTTGTAAGCGGTGCGGTGGAGAATTGAAAGATTAACAGTTCCTCGGTCTGGCGTGTACTTGCTGGCGTTGTCCAGCAGGTTGACTATGACTTGTTTGATGCGATCGGGATCGGCATAAACTAAGGGCAAATCGGCGGGAATGTCTGTTTCTAAGTTCAGACTTTTCGCCTGAAATTTGTCTTGAAACTGCAAGATTACATCTTGACAAATCGGGCCCAGTTCGATTCTTTTTGGTTCAATGTGGAGTTGAGCGTTTGTACCCCGGGCTGCTTGCAGGATATCTGTAATCATACGATCGACAATTCGGATTTGGCGGCGGGCTTGTTTCATCAAATGAGCCGCCAGACTCGGTGTCAAACGCGACTTTTCCCCCTCTTTCACCTTCTGACTTGACTCCAAAGTTTCCAAAGCCAAAGATGCTGCCGTCAAGGGATTACGCAAGTCATGAGCTAGCATCGCAATAATCCGGTCTTTCAACTGCAACTGCTCTTGCAGGTGTTCTTTTTCCTGTTTGAGGCGAAAAACTTCATCGGAAAGCTGCACAAGTTCGGCGGCGCAAGCAACGGAATAGATTGGTTTTGGGTCAGTCAGGCTTTCAGCAAGAGCTGGGGCCGACTGTTGTTGAGCTGCGTATTCCTCTACAGAACGCTTCCAGCGGGGCCACCAGTGTTCGAGTTGGGCGATTAAATTGCTGCCGGCGAGAGTTTGTCGCGGATCGGGATGAATTTTGAGCAGCGAGGGAGTGGCTACAAGTTTAAAGTGTTCGGCTAAATCGGGCTGTTCTCCTACGTCGATGATTTGAAGCTCAAAGTCGCACTCTGCCTTCAAATCCTTTAGGGACTTGCGGATGTGTCTGGTCTGTTCCCTGGAAGAGGGACGCTTGTCTACGAACAGCAAAAGCTGTAAAAGCGGTGCGGGATTTACCGGCTGTTCGGGAGAACAGTCAGTGCCGCTGGTGCCTGGTGTTGGATGGACGCTGTTGAGCTTTTCGATCGGGTGAAAATAATTGAGCATTGCCTAGCCGAGTTATTTCACTTCTACTTTAATTTAATACTTACTTTAGATTTATGCTATTGTCCGATAATTTCATTACGGCGGGCAGATGATATTTTTGAGATGGAAGAAAAATGAGTCGCTGCGGGTGGTGGTTCAAGTGGCGGTCGCCTTTTTTGTGCTGTGCCTGTTGCTGACGCTGCACCGCTACTACAGCTTTTACGCTACTTACGACCAAGGCATTTTCAATCAACTTTTTTGGAACGGCACTCGGGGTCACTTGTTTGAGAGTTCCCTCTCTTCGGCTTTGTCCACTAATGTGGTTCACCAAAACCAGCTCCCGGAGGTATCTTACTACCGGTTGGGGCAGCATTTCACCCCGGCGCTAATGCTGTGGCTGCCAATTTACTCTCTGTTTCCCTCTCCCGTCACTTTGACGGTGTTGCAGGTGACTTTAATTACCGCGGCGGGAGGAGTGCTCTATGCTCTCGCCAGACACTATCTGGAACCAAAGCTGTCGGCGACAATTGTTGTGAGCTATTACTGCGCTAACGCGGTCATCGGCCCGACTATGGGCAATTTTCACGATATTTGTCAAATGCCACTGTATGTCTTTAGCTTGCTGCTGGCTATGGAGAAGCGCTGGTGGCCCTTGTTTGGGATTCTGGCAACTTTAATTTTGGCCGTGCGAGAAGATGGGGGAGTTGTTTTATTTGGCGTCGGAGTTTACCTGATTTTGAGCCGGCGCTACCCTCGGACTGGTTTAGCAGTCTGCATACTCAGTTTTGGTTATATGATCGTCCTGACCAATCTGATTATGCCTTTGTTTTCTGCTGATATATCCCAGCGGTTTATGATGGAGCGCTTCGGCCAATATGCCGAGGGAGATGAAGCTTCTACTCTAGAAATTATTTGGGGAATGGTGAGCAATCCCGGCCGATTGGTGGCTCAGTTATTTACGCCGTTTTTTGGTAAGATTAGATACCTGCTTGGCCAGTGGTTGCCATTAGCTTTGGTTCCTGCTTTCGCGCCTGCGTCTTGGATGATAGCTGGATTTCCGCTGCTGAAGCTATTTTTAGCGAAAGGAGAGTCGGTGCTGGCGATTAATATTCGCTATGCGATGACTGTGGTTCCAGGGCTTTTTTATGGGGCGATTCTGTGGTGGGCCCAGCGTCAAAAGGAAGAAGATAGAATGGTGAGAGAGGAAAGAATGTTTTTGCGTTTTCCTTCTGCTTTATTTCCTCTGCCTTCGTCTTCAAAATTTCGCCGCTTTTGGGCGTTTTGCATCTGTTTGTCGCTATTTTTTACCTTCACTTCTAACCCAAATCGGACTTTTTCTTTGATTTTGCCCGATGCGATCGATCCTTGGGTGCAGGTTCCTCTCGTCAGACAATGGCAGCACGTTTTGCAAGTGCGGCCGCTATTGGCTCAAATTCCTGCTGATGCTAGCGTGGCAGCGACGAATACTATTGTGCCGATTTTGTCAAGCAGGCGGGAAATTCTCAGGTTTCCGATGTTGGAACTCCGCAATGATGCAGGGAAGGCAGTGAAGATGCAATATGTAATTGCCGATCTCTGGCAGTTGCAGCAGTATCAGGCTGCGTTTCGCACGGAACGGGGACAGTTGCGGGAGATCGTACCGGCGATCGATCGAATGTCCAAATCTGGAGAGTACGGAATTGTTGGCTTTGAAGACGGCGCGATTTTGATGCGTCAGGGTGCTGTTTCTAATTCTGCATCGGTTGCTGCTTGGACCAGTTTTCGCCGCGAATTGGAGCCGATTTTGAAGAAACGGTAAGCCGATAGCCACGATCGCCATTGCTGCCCTCAGTGGCTCAAATCTTGAGGAAACCTGTTTTTTTCAGGTAATGGCGATCGAGCAATTTCATGCAAGAACCAGGTTTAGGCATGATTTTCTGTCTTTGTTGCTGCCAAAAGTCAGGCATTGGGCATCAACTGGCGATCGACTCAAATTTGAGGCAGATAATTTTACAATAAATCTGTTAATCCTAAACATTAAGTTATATAAATTATTTGGAGGGAGAAAGATGAAAATTTTGGTATTGGCATGGGAGTTTCCTCCCAGAATCGTAGGCGGTATCGCCCGCCACGTATCGGAACTATATCCAGAATTGGTGAAGCTGGGACACGAAATTCACTTAATTACAGTAGAGTTCGGCCACGCGCCGATGTACGAAGTGGTGGAAGGAATACGTGTGCATCGGGTGGTGGTGGGGCACGCCAGGGACTTTTTTCACTGGGTGGCGAATCTCAACCAAAGCATGGGCCACCAAGGTGGCAAACTGATGCTGGAGGAAGGCCCCTTTGATATCATCCACGCTCACGATTGGTTAGTAGGAGATGCGGCGATCGCCCTCAAGCATACCTTTAAAGTACCGCTAATTGCCACCATCCACGCCACCGAATACGGGCGCTTCAACGGCATCCACAATGACGGGCAGCGCTATATTAACGCCAAGGAAAACGACCTCGCTTACAACGCTTGGCGAGTAATTGTTTGCAGTGATTATATGCGGCGGGAAGCCGAACGGGTACTAGCGACTCCGTGGAACAAAATAGAGGTAATTTACAACGGAATTAGACCAGATAAAAAGCCCCGCTGGCACGAATTTGACGCGATGGAGTTCCGCCGCCATTTTGCTGCTGATGATGAGAAAATTGTCTATTATGTAGGAAGAATTAGCTATGAAAAAGGCATAGGTGTATTTTTGCAGGCTGCACCTAAAGTAATTTGGGAAATGGGGGGTAAAGCGAAAATTGTAATTGTTGGCGGTGGCAATACAGACCATCTCAAACATTTAGCTTGGCATTTAGGAATTTGGAATAAGTGTTATTTTACTGGGTTCATGTTTGAGGAACATCTCGACAAATTCCAGACGGTGGCTGACTGCGCGGTTTTTCCCAGTCTTTACGAACCTTTTGGGATTGTAGCGTTAGAAAGCTTTGCTGCAAGAGTGCCTGTGGTGGTTTCGGATGCGGGCGGACTTCCAGAGGTGGTGCTGCACACTAAAACTGGCGTTGTTACTGAGGCAAACAATCGGGATTCTTTGGCCTGGGGAATTTTGGAGGTTTTGAAAAATCCGGGTTACGCGCAGTGGTTGGTTGACAATGCTTATCAGGATTTGGAACGCCGATTTAGTTGGCCGAAGTTGGCGATAGAAACCCAGTGGGTTTATGAACGGGTGGTGGAGGAAAGGGCTGAGGTTGATTGGTAAGAATGCTCTTTTTTGACAGTTGACAGTTGACAGTTGACAGTTGACGGTTGACAGTGAGTCGAATATGGGAGCATCTCATATTTGTAAAAACACTTCTTCTGGCTCCTTCCTTCTTCCTTCTTCCTTCTTCCTCTTTTCTCCTGGCTCCTGACTCCTGACTCCTAACTCGAATTTCTCGCTTGGCGGCAAAAGTGAGATGCTCTCGTCGAATATCAACTTTTTTGGTGCAAATCTTAAGAATTTGTAACACAATGATAGAGACACTCGAACTTACTTTGAGTGCACTCAGAAGATTTAAAGGGAATTAGCATCTTGAATATTTTTAGGGAAATCGATCCCCAACCCAGACGCAGCTTACTGATTTTATTCACCGCAGGCCTGCTATTCTGGTCGAGTTTGGCTTCGCTACTGCCAACTTTGCCGTTGTACGTTCAATTTGTGGGCGGCACAAAACAGCAAATTGGCTTTGTGATGGGTGCATTTGCGATCGGACTTTTGCTATCGAGGCCGCAGTTGGGTAAAACAGCCGACAGCAGGGGGCGAAAACAAGTTTTGCTTCTAGGCGCGTCAGTAGCTGCGATCGCCCCTTTGGGCTACCTGTTAGCTCAATCTATCCCCTTACTCTTACTTATTCGCGTTTTTCACGGCCTTAGTATCGCCGCTTTTACTACAGCTTACAGCGCTTTGGTAACAGATTTGTCGCCGCCAGGAAAGCGGGGCGAATTAATCGGTAACATGAGCTTGGTGAATCCTATTGGTCTAGCAGTTGGGCCGGCTATTGGCGGATTTGTGCAAGCTTGGGTTGGTTATACTCCTTTGTTTGCGATGTCGGCGGCTTTCGCTGCAACGGCTGTATTTTTTACCTGCCAAATTGCGGAACCTAATTTTGCCGATTTAATAAAATCGGACTCGCTATCTGAGGACAAAAATAGCCAAAAATACTGGAAAATGCTCTGGAATCCTAGAGTGCGGATTCCGGCTTTAGTGTTATTGGTGGTTGGTTTAGTATTTGGAACTTTGAGCACTTTTATGCCTTTGTTTATCCAAGAAACCAAGGCTAATTTGAATCCTGGATTATTTTATTCTACGGCGGCTATCGCCAGTTTTGGTATGCGCTTGGTCACGGGACGGGCTTCGGACAAATACGGTCGCGGCTTGTTTATTTCTGGCGGCTTAATCTGTTATGCCGTATCTATGTTATTGTTGTATTTTGCTAACAACAGCAGTGCTTTTTTAATAGCAGCTTTGGTTGAAGGTTGCGCGGGCGGTACGGTTTTGCCCATGATGGTAACGCTGATGTCGGACAGGTGCGAACCTCATGAAAGGGGCCGCTTGTTTTCGCTTTGTATTGGCGGATTTGATTTGGGTATTGCGATTGCGGGGCCGACTTTAGGCTTTGTGGCGGAACAAGTTGGCTACAGAAATATGTTTGGTTTTGCGGCTGGACTCGCTGGCTTGGCTTTGCTGATTTTTATTACTCAGTCTAGCAAGGGCTTGTCTAATTCGATGAAATTTGCGATCGGTCGAGGCAAAGATGTTTATGCTTTGAACCGATGATATTACAGAAGCAAGAAGGAAGAGGCAATCATGGGACTTACCAAAAAAGTCGGTTTCTCCCAAAAATCGTGAATCTATGCGACAGATATTGAGGCAGAAACCGGCTTTTTGTCCCCGCGCACCATTCTTACAAACAGGCAAGATGCCTGTTCCACAAAGAGTGGGTTTTATGTAAAACGTACAAATTAAAAAAGTTATGAGTCTTGAAGGTTGAGTTGGATTAATTTCTTAATTCAAAACTCAAAACTCAAAATTCATAACTTTTAGTAGTGGGCTTGGAGGGATTCGAACCCCCGACCTCATGGTTCGTAGCCATGCACTCTATCCAACTAAGCTACAAGCCCCTGTTGAGTTAAGATTTAATCTAAAATTGATTAAGTTCTTTTCTCACAGAATCTAACAGTAACATCATTACCAAAAAAATGCAAGACCTTTCGCAAACTTTTTCTAAATTGCCCGATCGCACACAGCTAACTCACCTCAACAACAGCGGAGAAGCCCAAATGGTGGACGTTTCGGCGAAAATGCCCACTGTGCGGCAAGCTGTGGCGGCTGCCAGGGTGCGGATGCTGCCGGAGACGTTTGCGGCGATTGAAGCGGGGAATGCGCCGAAAGGTGATGTGTTGGGCACTGCAAGGCTGGCTGGAATTATGGCGGCTAAGCAGACTGCACATTTGATTCCTCTGTGTCACCCTCTGCCGCTGAGTAGTGTGGAAGTGCAGGTGATAGCGGATGCTGGGTTGCCGGGGTATCAAATTCGGGCGACGGTGAAAATTAAGGCGGAAACTGGGGTGGAAATGGAGGCGCTGACGGCGGTTTCGGTGGCGGCGCTGACTTTGTATGATATGGCGAAAGGATTGGAAAAGTCGATCGCCATTGAGTCAATTCGCCTGGTGAGTAAAAGTGGCGGCAAGTCTGGAGACTATGAAAATGTAGAGGCATAAGTTTCCTGCCGAAAGAGGGATGCAGCATTCAAAAAGCTGCACTTATGATTAAAATAGGCACTGAACTACTAATATCAAGTGAAAAACTATGCCTCCTCGTTGGCCCCGCAAACCCGATCGCAATGATCCAGAGTACCGCCGTTTAGATGACAGGATGAATTTTGCTATCCACGTCGGTCTTTTTTCTGCTACCAATTCTGGGTTGTGGTTTGTTCACAATTTGCAAAAGGCTGATTGGCCTTGGGCAATTTCGGTAACGGGTGGATGGGCTCTAGTAGTTTTGGCCCACGCGATTTACCATTTTGCGATCGCCGATTATTCGCCCCTCACCAAAGATTCGGGCTGAAGGCAGTTGTCGGCGATTTGTTAAGTCTTTTGATTGATAACAAATAACTTTCGGCTTTTTTGATATGGCTAATACTACACAGGCGATCGAATCCTTAGCAGCCGAAATCGGCGAAAATGTCTACATTGACATTGCCAAGTGGCATTTGTATCTCAATGATGCTCACCTGCATACCGTTGTTGCCCAACAACTTTATTCCATGCTGGAAGATGGCAATTTAGATGCTGACAAAGTTGGACAAGTTTTGCAAGGAATTCCAGTCAAGTTGGGCGGCGGCAAGCGGGAAGTGCCGCTTGCCGATTTGATTCCGATGCAGTGTCAAGTTCAATTGATGGATGTGCTTGAGGAATTTCAGCGGAAGATGTAGTAAAGGGCGATCGCCTTTTTTGGTCTTTTTGTACCGAAGGGGCGATCACGCTTTTTTTTCCTGTCCTAAACCAGCATGAAATTAGCCGATGTTATCGCCTCTGCACTCACTCCAACCATCACACCTAACTGCTCCCCTGTCAAGAGATTCTTAATAATAGTTCCCTGAGTATTTTGAGTTATTTCTAACTGACCAAAACTCAAGCCACCGCTTAATCCAATCAAGTCTTGACCGACGGTAAAATCAGCGATAATATCAAATCCTTCACCAGTTGTTAAGGCAAAGATATCGTTGCCGCTGCCGCCAATCAAACTATCATTGCCCATGCCTCCGTCAAGGATATCGTTGCCTTTGCCCCCAGTGAGAGTATCGTTATCTGCGCCTCCGAAAAGAGTATCATTTCCTGCACACCCTCCCAGGATATCTGCTCCTTCATCACCGTTGATTAAGTCATTACCTTCACCGCCGCAGATTGTATCATTTCCCTGTTGTCCAAACAGATTGTCATCACCTTGACTGCCAAGCAGGATGTCGTTACCTTTGCCTCCATATAAGGTGTCATTATCCTTACCACCATCGATGAAGTCATCATCTTTGTTGCCATAAATGATGTCAATACCTTCGCGACCATCTAAGAAGTCATTGCCTTTGCCTCCGAAGATTAAATCGTTGCCAGACTCGCCAAGAACGATGTCGCTTCCTTCATCTCCGTAGAGAGTATCTTCATCTTTGCCTCCGGCGATGAAGTCATTGCCTTGGTTGCCATTAATAATGTCATTATCGGCACCACCGTATAGGTTGTCATCCCCGGATTTGCCCTCGAATATGTTGGCAGCATCGCTACCTAGTAATTCATCGTTTTGGGCAGTGCCTATCTGAATGCTGGATGCGCCGAGTATGGTGTTTTCAACCGAGTTGGGTCGGTTTAAGTTGGGATAGGTAATTTGGTCGCAGATGCACTCATCGTCTGAGAGGTTATTAGTTGTTGGCGTGGGAGTTGCTGTTTCCGATGGTGTCGGTGTTTCCGACGCTGTTTCCGATGTTGTCGGTGTTTCCGAGGCTGTTTCTGATGGGGTCGGGGCGATCGGTGTTGGTGTGACGGGTGTGGTGCCAGTGTCAGTGCCGGTTTCGGTAGAGTCCTCCGAGCCATATTGTACGTTTTTGACAGTCAGGGGGCTTTCAACATTCGCCTCTGCAATCATCTTGTCAAAAGCAGCACCCGTGTTTTCAGCAAGCGCCTCCTCAATGTTCTTCGTACCAGCCCCCACTTGCTGGAGGTCTTTAGCCACCTCAGCTAACATCGCCTTTTCCACTTGAGCGAGGCGAAGCGCCGCCTCTGCGATCGAGATATTACTGGCTGCAATATCGCTGATGCGCTGATTGCCAGCAGCAATGATTTTTGCCACATTGCCTGCTAGACTGGCAACTTCTGGCTTTTGCACGCTTTGGGCAACTGACTCAATCAACTTCTGCAACAGAGCCGGATCGCTCAAGTTTACAGGAGTTCCCGGCTCTACAACCTTAGATAGCTCTCCGATGACTTTTGTGGCAATCTCCACCTTAGAAAGATTGGAAGCACTGGCAAATAAATTGGTCACCAAGACAATTGCAACTTGAACCTGAACGTGCGGGCTGTAGATAATTAACCCAGTAAGTTCATTGTCCCGCATCGCTTCGATGGCATCGTAATTGCCCAAGTCAACATCTGCCGGAATTCCCAAAGCCGCCTGCACCTTGGCTTGAGCCTCTTCTGCATCCATTCCTTTGCGCTCTAACTCGCTGACCAAGGTCGTAAGCGGAGTGATGGTGGTACCTTCAGAAGCAAACAGGGGCGTTTCCAGAGGCAAATTCGTGGCAGTATTGATGCCACCAATTCCCACCACCCGGCCCTCTTCCGGGTCTAGGAAACCGCTTTGGTTAGTATCGAAATTGGGAACAAAAATATCTAAATCATAGGTACCGTCAGCGTTAGTAATCGTAAAGGGTTCGTCGGGATCTAAAATTCCATTAAAGTTGGCATCGAAGAAAACCTCAGCCCCAGTCACTTCACTGTTAAATAATTTTCCAAGGGTTTTACCGAAAGATTTGCCTACCTTAGCGACTGCCTTCACACCACTGCTAAAGCTCTGAACGGTATCCTTAATAGCCGCTTTAGGACCTTGGCTAATCATGTTGAAGGGTAGAGTCAGCACTGAACCCACAACGTTTCTGCCAGTGTTAGCTAACTTATTGATCGGTTCTAATATGGGAGCCGGCAAAATCTTTTTGATAACAGGGTTATCTGTTATAGCAACAGCTAAGTTTAAAGCGCGGTAAGCCGGATTGAAATTCAAATAGGTCTTGCCCGTAGCCTCAGCAATTCCTCTAACTGTAAAGGATTTTGGCAGAACTGGAAAGGGAACAAACACATCGAACAAGCTGGGAGATTTCGATGTCCCTTGAGAGGGGTTGGAGTTTCCAGTTTCCCAACCAAATTTTGCCAGTGGGAAAGTTGCCAGGTTGTTCTCGTACAGGGTTTTCTTTAACGGCCCAATACCTGCTGTGGCTCGAATATCCAACGAACCATTAATTGTGCCGGAAACTGAATTGATGATATTCCAAGGTTGGGCGCTGTTGAGGACAGTATCTATCTCGGAAGCTCGCAATTTTCCATCACTTTTACCTTCTCGCTCTCCAACATCTCGCAAATCGACGTTGACATTTCCCTTGATTCCGCCCAGGATGTAAAAATCGGCTACCTTAATATCTGGGCCAGCTTTGGCAGCGAGATTTGCGGAGAGTGTCAGTTCTGGAACATCTTGGCCAGTTCCGTCAGCGTTCTTGCGATCGCTGACATAAAAGCCATCTCTTAACAATTGGATTTTATCCGAGGCGTAGTTCGTTGCTTTCCACTGTTGCAGTCCGTAGGTGTCATAGCCAAATTTTAGGTCAGCCTTTGCTTTCAAGTTTCCTTCAAAGCCTACACTCACCGGTGGGAAAGGAGGCAGAGGCTTTGTAATATTTATCGGCACATCCAAATCCAGATTGTCCAAATTCAGGGTCACAATTGGGACATCTGGTTTGCCTAAAAGTAGCTGGATGGCTGTTTCTGGCTTAGTGATAATTGGCACGTCCAGTCCATCAACCACCTCTAACGCTGTCAGAAGTGCGGCAGCTTTCGGATCTTTTTTCTTAAGCTCTTCCTTGCCTATTTTAACGATAGCTTTAGCCTGCGGAGATGTTTTCTCGAACTCTTCTATCCGTTTTAACGGGTTGTAATTATCTAGTTTAAAAGAGCCGAGATCCATCAAAATAGTCTCATTGTTTTTGATGGAATCGTTAACCAGCTTAGTCACCCGGTCTAACTTGACGATTGTTTCTATGAAGCCAGTGGATATTGGTCGGCCTGACAAACTGGAAAGGGTAGATACCATTTCGATGACACTGACCCGCTTCCGGTTGCCATCTATATCCTTAAACAAATTCTCCAGCCCGATTTTGGAAAATATCTGCGTGTCCGCATTTAGGAAATCAATAACTGGCCGAAAGGGTTTAAGAACCTGGTCAACCTTAGTGAAAACAGGTTGGGCAATGCCGGTTATAAATTCGCCAAAATCCAGTTTTGCATTATTGACCTCAACATTGGGTATGCTAGCAGAACTGACGGATTTACCGTTGACGTAATCAGCTTTTGGAAACCCGAACTTCATCTCGAAGACCAAGTTGGGGAATGCTTTGCTGACCACATTTGTCCGGCCTTTCAGGCTCAGATCCCCACTGGTGGAGAAGGTAGACTGTGATAAGTTTTGCGGGTTGTAGGAACTATTGAGTTCTGCCTCGGTCAGGCGATCGCCATCATTGATACCTCCCAGATTATCTAAGTCATTCAGCTTGAGCTGATATGTCCCGCCAATTTGAGTGCGCTTGCCTTGGGTGGTATTTTCGTTGAGGGTGGCTGGGAAAAATCCTAGTTTTGCAGAAGTCTTGAACGAGTCATTTAGACCAAACCCCAGGTTAGTCGTCAGATTCGTTTTGGTGGTATCGATATAGTGGCCAAAAGTTTTGCTGTTACCCAGGCTGAAGTTTAACTGATAATCGAGGTTGGCATTGCCATTACCATCGGCGTTAAAGCCAAGGGCAGGCATTCCTAAATCTTTGAGGACGCTAACTGTACCGAGTTGATATTTCCGGCCTACTGCAATATCCCAGGTGCTTTCCTCGTTAGTGGTATTCTTTTGAACCCTAATGTTGAAGTTAGTTCCTAGAGAACTCCGCAGGTTTGTTTGTAACTGCTCTGCCGTTAAATCACTCCCTGTTTTGAGCGCATTAACCAGGCCATTTTTGAAGCTACCAATAAAATCTTGATTGAGGTTCTGGAAGGGACCGATGATGGGAATCTTAATACTTTCCTGTTCTTTTTTAAGAATTTCATCCAGCTTGGTTAATCCAGTTTCTACAATGGAAAAAACCTTAGTATCAGCGGCGACAGCCGTGGTGAAATTCCAAGCAGTTGCACCTGTAGTACCGGCATAATTATTCCCAGCTAAATCTTTAATTGCACCGCTGGCAATTTCAACGTAGTAACCAGTACCGGGCGCTAAATCTGCTGTGGGATT
>NZ_JAUBTU010000055.1:0-1484 GCF_036705085.1 Microcoleus sp. B6-A1 | reverse complement strand
ATAGTTTCTACAACTGAGTTGTCGGAGACTTTCTTGATGACAATATTGCCAGTGCCTTTTTGGACGGCTTCATTCAAGTTGACAACTAAGTTAGCAGCAACTGCAACACTGGTGGCGTTATCTGCGGGGGTGAAAGTGGCTGTGGGGGCTGTGGTATCAGCGGCGACAGCCGTGGTGAAATTCCAAGCAGTTGCACCTGTAGTACCGGCATAATTATTACCAGCTAAATCTTTAATTGCACCGCTGGCAATTTCAACGTAGTAACCAGTACCGGGCGCTAAATCTGCTGTGGGATTAACGGTGACTGTAGTACCAGTAACAGTGACATTTGCCGCTGTGACATTGATAGTTTCTACAACTGAGTTGTCGGAGACTTTCTTGATGACAATATTGCCAGTGCCTTTTTGGACGGCTTCATTCAATGTGACAACTAAATCAGCAGCAACTGCAACACTGGTGGCGTTATCTGCGGGGGTGAAAGTGGCTGTGGGGGCTGTGGTATCAACGGCAGCCGCAGTGGTGAAATTCCAAGCAGTTGCGCCTGTAGTACCGGCATAATTGTTACCTGCTAAGTCTTTAATCGCACTGGCAGCAATTTCAACGTAGTAATCTGTACCTTGCGCTAAATCTGCTGTGGGATTAACTGTGACGGTACTACCAGTAACGGTGACATTGGCTGAGGTGACATCAATGGTTTCTACAACTGAGTTGTCGGAGACTTTCTTGATGACAATATTGCCGATGCCTTTTTGTACGGCTTCACTCAATGTGACAACTAAATCAGCAGCAACTGCAACACTGGTGGCGTTATCTGCGGGGGTGAAAGTGGCTGTGGGGGCTGTGGTATCAACGGCAGCCGCAGTGGTGAAATTCCAAGCAGTTGCGCCTGTAGTACCGGCATAATTGTTCCCTCCTAAGTTTTTAATCGCACCAGCGGCAATTTCAACGTAGTAATCTGTACCTTGCGCTAAATCTGCTGTGGGATTAACTGTGACGGTACTACCAGTAACGGTGACATTGGCTGAGGTGACATCAATGGTTTCTACAACTGAGTTGTCGGAGACTTTCTTGATGACAATATTGCCGATGCCTTTTTGTACGGCTTCACTCAATGTGACAACTAAATCAGCAGCAACTGCAACACTGGTGGCGTTATCGGCTGGGGTGAAACTGCTGGCTGTCGGCGCTGTGGTATCAAGGCCGTTACCTTGAATGGTAAAGGTATAACTAGATTCGTCGAGATCGTTGCTGGAAATATTAATTCGTGCGGTGCGAGTGCCGATAGCCGAAGGTTGGAAAGTAATTTCAAATGGGGTAGCTTGACTGGCACTAATAGTGTTGGCTGGTAATGTCTTGACGGTAAAATCACTGGCATTGGCCCCTGTAATGGTGACTACAGGCGTACCCGATAAGTAGTTAAGCAAAATTAATTACATAATTATCTCCAAATTCTTTAAGAATTTTTTCTACAGATGAAACAAGAG
>NZ_JAUBTU010000054.1:0-48321 GCF_036705085.1 Microcoleus sp. B6-A1 | reverse complement strand
TTACTTAAACGGCTTAATTGGTAATCAGGGAAAACCTGCCTAAGTATAATTGCTCACTGCAAAAGTGACATGCTCCCAATGAGTTTGACTTGTTTTGTTTGGGGATTAATTAAAATATTGGCGGGTTTAATGTCTTTGTGAATTATCCGGTGGCGGTAGAGTATATCTAATGTATTGCTCAGGTCGATCGCCATTTGCAAAAACTCGCTCAGAGTCGGTGCAGTTTCCCGTTGTTCCATCCATTCATTTAGAGGAATTCCCCCAAAGTCTTCCATTACCAGCGCATAGCTGTTTTGGTAGGGTTCCAAACTGTAGGTTTCGACGATCCCGGGCAAGTTGAGGTTTTTGGCGATCGTGTACTGATTGCGAAATTGCACCAGTTCGCTGAAGCTGGGATACTGACTCCGCAAGACTTTGATGGCGACTGGCTGTTTGTCGTCAATACGGAAAGCTCGATAAACTAGGGTGCGAGTTCCTGAGTAAATGCGATCGAGAATTTGATAACCTGTCAATGTAAAATTTATACTTGCCATACTTTTATTCTTCCCGTCCTCCGCCGGCTATTTCCACATTAGCAGAAGCCAATACACTTTCCCTGTCCAGTGATTGTTAAATTAATATGACATATAGCGCTCAAAAATTGTGATGGGTATCACTGAAATAATACACTTTTTAAACTTACCAAATGCTATCTTTATTAAAAATTAAATAGCCTCATCCATAGGGGAATAGTGAATAATAAACTAACGCAGCCGAGACCGATCGCAGTTACGGCTAATTCGCGATCGAGATTGAAAGCTTCGGCCAGCAATGTAGTACCAAAAGCAGGAGGCATCGCCATTTGCAGGACTAGCACAAGTCGCGGCGCGCCCGCGATGCCAAAAAACGTTAATCCCGTGCCAATTACCAAGGGAATTAACAGCATTTTAATCACGAGACAAGCCAAAACTTGTTTGAGGTTGTGCAAGGAATTCAACTTGCTCAACTGCATCCCGATCGTAATTAAAGCTAAAGTAATGACAGTCCAAGCGCCTGCTGTTAACAATTCTGCGATTTGTGCCGACAGCGGCAAGCTACGCGAGACAAATCCTAGACCAAAAGCCCACAGGGCCGGATTCTGAAAGATTGCCCGCAGGGGACTTAACCAACTCTGACGGCGATGGGTTTTACCGCAGTGAGAAGCAATAGCAACTCCCACTATATTAATTGCCATGCCAGTGCCTAGCAAGTCGTAAAACAACGCCCAGCCAAAGTGTTCCGAACCCAATAAGGACAAGGTGACGGGAATGCCTAAAAAACCCGTATTACCCACCATCGTTGCCAATAAGAAGCTGCCTTGAGTGGGCAAACTCCAAGCGCTGGTGTGTTCCCGGCTATTTTGGGCCGGATTAAGACTCTTTAAACGTTCCTCACCGACACCAAAATTTATCAAAATCCAAGCGAGTCCTCCACCTGCTAGAATTGCCGTCCAAGCTATCAGCGGCGCCATCCAAATAGCGCCCGACAAATTGGCGCTGCGGATAAAAGCAACAATGCTCAATGGCGTGCCAAAGAAGAAAAGAAACTTGGCTAAATATGTAGAATAGCTTCTCGGTAGCTGGCGGCCGAGAAAAAATCCCAACGCCACCCATGCGATTACATTTAGATAAAGTTTGAGCAGCGGATTTTCTAAATAAACCATGATTGACTAAATATTTTAGGACTGGCGCCGTAAGTTAGAAACCGGGTTTTTTTACGAAAATATTTTGTTGTTACCCGCAGATTCGGTAAAAAACCCGGTTTCTGTGGCCTTGATGCACATCCACTACTTTTGATAGTCAGAAACCGGGTTTTTTTACGAAAATATTTCGTTGTTACCCGCAGATTCGGTAAAAAACCCGGTTTCTGTGGCCTTGATGCACATCCACTACTTTTGGCAACCTTTGCTAAATATTAATGTTTATTCAGCCTCCCAGATAATTTTCCACACAGGCCTTGACATCCACAGAAGCGCGTGTAATGATAAAGTTGAGGAAAAAATCAACATAGGTGAAAACTATGGCACGGCAAGCAAAACAATCATCTCAAGTTAAAAGTTCCAGCAGCCAAGCAGCCTCCAATACTCGCACCAAATTTACCCTCTACAATTTTGCCGGAAACGCAAAGGCTTTCTATCTAGTCGATCGCATTAATTTAGAAAGAACACCAGGCGATATCCCAGAAAAATCCGTCGCTCACAGCATCATCATCATCGACCGTTCCGGCTCAATGTATTATGACTTAGAACCGCTGAAAGAAACCCTAATCAAGCTTTTGACCTTAGACGAGTACAACAATTACAAGCTAATCGTCAGCCTGATTTCCTATGCTAGCAATGGGGACGTAATTTGTCATTTCCAGCGAATTCCCATTCAAGAAGTGCTGAAGTTTGACTCTCAATACATCAAAGAAATTCAAAAAATCCACACGGCTGGATCTACCTGCATATCGCAGTCGATGCAACTCGCTAAATCTCTGGTTAAAGCGGGAGAAATGACAGCGATAAATTTGCACACAGACGGCTATGCAAATGACCCCAGTGCCAATTCGGAAGCTGCAAAACTAGGGGAAATTTGCGAAGAACTCAAAGACATGGATGTGTTTGCCAACACGATATCCTATGCCTCGGCTGACTTCAAACTTCTCTCCAAAATTGCCAATACATTATCGGGAAATTGCATCCGCGCTGGCCAAGTCAAAATGGTTTATGATGCTCTTTACGACAGCACAAAACTGTTAGGCAGTTCCGTTGCACCGCCGCTGGAAGAACCGTTAATTAAGGAATATGATTATCAAGTTTTTGTTTCCAAAAGTGGCAAAAAAATCAACGGTTCATCGAGCACGCTGAAAATCTGCGGGCTGAAAGCAGACGATCGCGGACTGTTTTACAAATATCAGAAAGTCGCCAAAGATGAGTATGACAAACTAGATGTTCCCGTTGCTCAAACTGATGAGTCGGTGTTTGCTTTTGCGAAAGCTAACCTCGCTGACGGCAATTTAAATACGGCTAAGTATGCGCTGGCGAGCACCTTCGACGCTACTTTGACGGAAAAACACGCTAAAGCTTTGACAAATGCCCAAATAGCCGAGTTTACGGAAGATTTGGAAGAGGCTGTTTTTGCGCCTGATGTGTTGAAAAATCATGAAATTGGCGATCGGGTAAAAGTCAGCGAGAAAATTTCCCTGCTGGAGTTAATCAAGATATTGGAGGAAAACGGCAACAGCATCATAATCAACTTGAAACATTTGCAAGAAAATTATCAGCGAAAAGGTTTGAAGCGAATTGAGGGAAAGCGAGACGAAAACGGCAACCTTGTCAAGCCTTGGCTGAAAACTGAATTCTTGGATGGTGGCGAATACGTGCAAATGGGTTCATTTGCCATCAATCAAAATACCGCTACCATCAATATGCTGATTACCCGCAAAGCTAAGCTGGTAAAAGTTGAGGATGAAAGTTTGATCGCAGAAGTGGCGGGAATTTTGGTAACAGACCTCAATACTTTCAACAATTATACCATTGTCAGCGACGGCGAAGTTAATATTAAGTCGCTGCGAACCAAAATCAGCAGCAAACCAGTTTTTGATTTGCTCAAAAAATGCGGTGTTCTTGAAAAACACGGTTCGCCTGTGCAAGAATTTGACTTCCGTTCAGAGTACGATATTAAGTTAGAGACTTTGCCCCTCGTGCCTTTTGACGGGCGTTACGGCAGCCTTGACGGAGTGTTTGAGGAACTCGCAGAAATCAAAATTCTCTCCAGTATTCTCTCGGCTCATTTGAAGGAGGAATCCGAGGCTTACACTGCGGAACAATTGGAAGAATTGAAACAGCATTATCTGTCAAAAAGCCTTTACATCAATTTTCCGACTACGACGGAATACACTGATTTAAAAAGTGCGATCGCCAACGGTTCAGTAGATTCGCGAGTCAGCTACAAAATCGACATCGGCAGCAAAAACATCCTCAACTTCGGCAAATTGCACTCTGCCAACAAATTTCTCGATCGCCTTTATGAAGCTTACCACAAAAACACGGGCGAAAAGCTAGCAAAACCGACATTTGACATCACGTTAGATGAGCCTGTTGTCTTCGCACACAAAACGCTGTCATCCCGAACAAAAATCACCAAAGTTGACGACTTGATGAAATTGATTTTCGATGAGTTTTTGGGGTTGGAGGATAACGGAATTGTTAGCACTACTTTAGCCAAAGTTGGTGCAGATAGTTTGCTGCGCCTTTTGCAAGCGAAATGGCAGGGAGAAGATGTCAAACGAGAGGAGTTTGTAGCTGCTTTAGCTAATGCGAATGAGCGACTGGAAGCTTATGCTGAAAAAGTGTACAGGGAAAAAGTTTCACCGCTGGTTTTCTATATCGGTTCTACTGGACTTATCCCGGATGAAATGGAGGCAAAAGCGGCGACTGCTGAGGAAATTAATTCTAAATACGGCAACTTGCAATTTTCTAAAGATGAGCAAGAGGGGATGTTTTTTGAAGTTGGCGACTGCATTATTAGCGTGTATGCTAAGAATGAGTATTTCACGGTAGGGAAGTAGAAAGTAGGGTGGGCAAAGGCTCACCTTGCTCAAATATGGCTGATTGAAATGAACTGCAAAATGTAGTCAATAGTAACAAATCCGGTCAAAAAATATGGATACACCACCACTCCCACAACCAAAACTCGATCGCACACCGATCACTTTCGATCAATATGCAGCCTACACCCCCGAAAAGCTAGAACTGCGGCATGGTTTCTATGGCTATGGAGGGCAAGACTTGACAGGTTTTTATCTTGCAGTATTGGCAAATATGGGGTTACGGGAAGCTGTTCGTCATGTACCGCTTGCACTATGGCTAGAGGCAATTCAAGAGTTAGCTTTGCAAAATCCTAAACTCAATTTTGATACTGAGATTGGGGAAGCTACTATCAACCGCTTAAACCGAGGAGTGGAAGACTTGCAAGCAGTTGCAGAGTATTTGGAAGAACAAGGTTAGTAGCGATCGCACTTCAGAGGTGTTGTCACCCCTGAACTCGTCCTAACTGACCTTTAACCACCAGATAAATCGAGCCTGGTAGCCAGAAGGCGAGAGTGACGGGAAATTGAGAAAAGTTACCTCTCTGAGCGCCGTCTATAAGATTAAACACGCAACCCGCTATACCGATCGCTCCCAAAATTCGCAAGGTTATAGGACGAGATTTGGGAAAGAAACAGATACCGACAATCACACCAAGCACTCCCCCAAGCAAAACATAACCTTCAATAAATTTAGAGCGCTGATCGGGAGGTAAGACTGCAAATTTTTCTGGTATCAACATGAAGAAGGAAATCCCTGCCAAGATGGTGAGGATACCGAGGATATTCCAAGTTGTTTTACTCATACTTTCAGTATATCCTCACTTATACCAAAGTGATATTCTATTACTTAAAACGGAATTTATTCAGCTTCATCTTCCACAGCCTTAGCCGTCATCCGCCCACTGGTAATATACTCAATTTGCACCTCAACTTTGTTAATCGCTTCCGCTAACCGCTTTTGAATGTTTTAGCGATTTCTGGCCTGATTAGGGCATATTGAGGAGCTCATTTTGAACTCGCAATCTGCTTAGCAGCTTCTCGCAGCCGCTCCATATCGCGCATCGGTGGTATACCAAAGAGCCGCTTGTACTCTCGGTTGAAGTGCGAGGAATCGTCATAACCCACACGGTAGGCAGCACTCGTAGCGTCAAGGTTTTGCCCCAACATCAGACGGCGAGCTTCCTGGAGTCGCAGTTGCTTCTGGAACTGCAAAGGACTCATGGCAGTGACAGACTTGAAGTGATGGTGGAAGCTCGATACACTCATGCCAAGCTCTCGTGCGATGCTTTCAATCCGAAGCGGCTGGTTAAAGTCTTTACGAAGTCGATCGACTGCTCTAGCAATTTGGTGGGTACAGCCACCCAGAACAGCAATATGACGCAGCCGACCACCTTGCTCTCCCATCAGCAGTCGATAAATGATTTCCCGCTTAATCAGTGGTGCCAGAACATTAGCTTCAGCAGGGGAATCTAGAAGCCTGACAAGCCGCACCACAGCGTCCAAAAGATTGGCATCCAACGGACTTACGTTAATCGCTTTCACATTGGCATCCCTTTGTGGTGAGGGATCGCCCGCCTCAACCATGACTGAACCAACAATAGTGGGGTCGAGATCGAGGCGAAGGCCCAGGTACGGTAGCGCCTTAGACGCTTCCTGAATTTGGCTGGCAATCGGCAGTTTGACCGTAGCCAGCAAATAATGCAAAGGGTCGTACAGATAGCGATCGCAGCCCAGAAGCACTTCTTTGCTGCCCTGAGCGATCGCACAAAAGGCAGGGATAGAGACGCTATGAACGCATTCCGAAGGTGAGGAGGAGCGGTAGAAGTGCAATCCTTTCAGCGGCTCAATCGTCCCATCATGACGGATCGCCTGTGCAATCCGCTCAGTCAGTTCGTCTCTGTGGGCTTGCGCTCTATCTGCCTCGCGCTTTGCCTGCTGGTCGTTCATTAACGACCTATCGGGCTTTCCACTCGTTTTGGCAGCGTTCATTTCTAAGTTTGCAGGATTGTACAACAATCTTAGACGATCGTTCTATTGCTTGCCCTTGAGGATTCTTAGAATGAAGCCAAAGCAATGAAAAACCATTTCGGCTTCTTGTAAGCATTCTGGATTTTTATACAAAAGTAAACTCAGTTTTGATTGGGCAAGAGATTCGCCTACTGACAACCAAAAGGTCATCAAAGTTAACCTTGCTTCTTAAAAAATTCATCCCTATTGATAGAGCAGGCGCTAAGTGCTCGATCTCTACAATTGGGGGTAGCCAAAGGAATTCAAAGGATGAAACTGCTCACCGCAACGGTCATATCGCTTTCTCTGCTCGCTTCGGCCTCGGCCCAAGCAAATCCGGCAGGAGCCGCCGAGGGGTCCGGTGCTCCCCAGACCGCGCCAATGCAAGATTCGCAGACAATCAACATCACGCGAAGTGGCTATGTGCCCTCGCGGAAGGGGCCAGCCGAAAACTTCACGGGTTCGGTGCGCGTCGATCCTCTGTTCGAGGCGAACGATCCAGCAGACACGTCTGGCGCCAACGTTACATTTGAGCCTGGTGCTCGATCGGCATGGCACACCCATCCGCTTGGTCAGACCCTGATCGTGACAGCGGGCGTCGGCCGGGTGCAGAGCTGGGGGAAACCGATCGAGGAGATCCGGCCAGGAGATGTCGTCCGGATTCCGCCCGGTCAGAAACACTGGCACGGAGCCTCGCCAAATACGCCAATGACGCATATCTCGATCGTGGAACAGCTCGACGGCAAGAACACGGACTGGATGGAACAGGTCAGCGACGAGCAGTACGGCACGCCAGTCCAGGCGCAACGATCGCCATCCGCTGTGCCTGCACGCTCCGTCCCCGCTGTCAGCGTGCAACCGACGGCGGCCCAAACAGCGTTCGGCGACATCGCCCCCAAGTTAGTCGAGCTTACTGACAACGTGCTATTTGCTGATGTCTGGGAACGTCCTCAGCTATCAAAGCGCGATCGCAGCCTGGTGACCGTCAGCGCGCTGATCGCGATGAACCGTCCCGACCAGCTCCGTTCTCACCTCGCCAGGGCGCGCGAAAACGGCGTAACCCAAGACGAGTTGATCGAGACCATTACGCACCTGGCGTTTTACGCGGGCTGGCCTAACGCAGTTACCGCGATTGCCGTGGCTAAGGAAGTCTTCGAGAGCACAGGACGCCCGAGCGAAGGCACACAAGCGCCTGCGGTGGGTGCAGACCGTTAGAAGAGCCGGCGCGAAAAACAAACACTTGTCCAGGGATTGTTTGAGAATTTTGCAAGGAGAATCATGGACGATAATCAAGAACAGAACGATTTGAGTAGGGACGAAGAAACACTGCTCGACCAACTCGGTATTGTCGGCGCTGCTCGCCGCAAATTCTTGGGGCAAAGCATGGCAGCCCTACTCGGCACTTTCGCCTTCCACCTGCTGGCTAAAGAGGAGGCCTTTTCCACCCTCGCCGCTGCGCCCGACGCCGTGTTCGCCCAGACCCCTGGAGTGGAAAACGCCGTTAACGTTCTTTTGAAAATCAACGGCTCGGCCCAACGGCTGGAAGTGGATTCGCGCACGGCGCTGCTCGACGCCCTGCGCGAAAGACTTGGATTGACCGGCACCAAAAAAGGATGCGATCAAGGACAGTGCGGCGCTTGTACGGTCATCGTTGACGGGCGTCGCGTGCTTTCTTGTCTGACACTTGCCGCTAGCTGCGAGGGGAAAGAGGTGACGACCATCGAAGGGCTCGCTGACGGCGATAATCTTCATCCGATGCAGGCGGCGTTCATCAAACACGACGGCTTCCAGTGCGGCTACTGCACGCCGGGGCAGATATGTTCGGCGGTGGCGCTGCTGCAGGAAGCCAAAAACGGCGACGCGAGTCACGTCACTAACAATGTGCGGACGAGCACGCAGAATGTAGCACTCTCTGATGAAGAAATCAGAGAACGCATGAGCGGCAATATTTGCCGTTGCGGCGCGTATCCGGGAATCGTTGCGGCAATCAGAGAAGTTCAGTCGGGGCGCGAAACAGCCCAGGCTTGGCATTTTGCCAGCGATGAAGAAATTGCCATTGCATTAAACGAGGGGGGCAAAGCCGATGCAATCGTTTAAATATTCCAGCGCCACTGATGCGGCAAGCGCCGTTGGCACCGTTTCCGCTAATCAAACGGCAAAGTTTCTGGCAGGCGGGACAAATTTGATTGATTTGATGAAAGAATACGTCGAGCGTCCCAGCGAAGTTGTTGACATTTCAGGTTTGAATCTGGCGGAAATTCGATCGACCTCGAACGGAATTTCGATCGGCGCCTTAGCCAAAAATACCGACACGGCCAACCATCCGCTCATCCGGCAAAATTACCCGCTTCTGTCAATGGCGATTTTAGCCGGCGCCTCCGCCCAGCTTCGCAATATGGCGACCAACGGGGGAAATTTAATGCAGCGCACCCGTTGCCAGTATTTTTACGACATCGCTATGCCCTGCAACAAACGCGATCCCGGCAGCGGATGCGGAGCGCTTCAGGGGATCAATCGCATTCATGCCATTTTTGGCTACAGCGACAAATGCGTGGCGACTTACCCGGGCGATATGGCGAATGCGCTTTATGCGCTTGATGCAGTAGTGAGGATTCGCGGCACGAACGGGCAAGAACGCACAATCCCGATCCAGGATTTTCATCGCTTGCCAGGTGACACGCCGCAACAAGATAACAATCTTCAGCACGGAGACTTGATCGTCGCGATCGAAATGCCGAAGAATAACTTCGCCAATAAGTCTTATTACTTAAAAGTTCGCGATCGGGCTTCATACGCTTTTGCACTGCTTGCGGTGGCTGCTGCTTTAGAAACAAGCGGCAACACCATCAAACAGGCACGTGTTGTTTTGGGCAGCGTCGCGCATAAACCTTGGCGTTCGCCCGAAGCGGAAAAGGTTCTGATTGGAAAACCTGCGACGGAAACAACTTTTCAGGCTGCTGCCGCAGCGGCTCTAAAAGATGCCAAACCCCTTGAACATAACGGTTATAAAGTCGAACTCGGAAAACGCGCCATTGTTCTGGCTTTGCAGAAAGCGTTGACGAGCGGTGCGGTCTAATTATATCTATTCCGGTTGCATTGGAATGATTAAACCGCAGAGAACGCAGAGAACGCAGAGTTCGAGAACAGAGAGATGAATACAGGACGATGAAGGGCGGATTTGATATTAGGGAGGATAAACGAAATGGCAAGATACATCGGAAAAGAAATGAGCCGCGTGGACGGTGCAGCCAAAGTTACGGGCAAGGCTAAATACGCGGCGGAATTCCAGGTTCCCAATCTCGCTTACGGTTTTATCGTGCTGGGAACTGTAGCAAAGGGCACGATTAAATCGATCGACACGCGCGAGGCTGAAGGCGCAGCAGGCGTAGTTCGCGTTTTCACGCACCTGAACGCACCGAAGCTTGGTCCGAAGTCTTCCACGGAGCAGGCCCCGCCCCGCGCCACCGAGGAGGAAGACAAGTCGTTTCGGGCGCTCCAGTCCGACAAAATCTTCTTCAATATGCAGCCCGTGGCACTCGTCGTCGCCGAGACATACGAGCAGGCACGTTATGCGGCACGTCTGGTTAAAGTCTCCTACAACTCACAGCAGCACATGACCGACACTGAGGCGGTGCGCTCGATCGCGCGCGTCCCCACTAAAGGGCCGGCTCCGAAGCCGCGCGGTAATCCCGAAGAGGCGATGCGTACAGCGGCCGTGAAGGTAGAGGCCGAGTACCGCATCCCGATCGAGCACCACAACCCTATGGAGCCGCACGCGGCGATCGCGGTTTGGCAAGGGGATAAGCTAACGGTCTTCGACAAGACGCAGGGGGTCTATACCGTGCGGACACATTTGGCTTCGAGCTTCGGCGTGCCGGAGGAAAACGTGAGTGTGGTCTCGCCCTTCGTCGGCGGGGCCTTTGGGTCGTCGCTGCGCCCGAACTATTATCCGGCGCTGACAGCGATGGCAGCCCGCGAACTCAGGCGCCCAGTCAAGGTTGTCTATACGCGCACGCAAATGTTCACTGGCCACGGCTATCGTCCGCACACGATTCAGAAGATTGCGCTGGGCGCGGAGCGATCTGGAAAGCTCTCCGCGATGATTCATGAAGCCGTGCACAACACCTCCACCCTCGAGGAGTTCTCAGACGACACCACGGGTTTCACGCGCCAAGTCTATGCGTGCCCGAATCTCTACGCGCCGCTGAAGATTACTGACACGGACCTCCCCACCCCGACCTGGATGCGCGCACCGGGGGCCGTTAGCGGGATGTTCGCGCTCGAATGTGCGATGGACGAGCTGGCCTATGCGCTGCGGATCGACCCGCTCGAACTTCGGCTGATCAACTATGCCGAAGTAGACCCCGAGAGCGGCAAGCCATTTTCGAGTAAGGCGTTGCGGGAGTGCTACCGGCTCGGCGCGGAAAAATTCGGTTGGAAGAATCGCAAGTTCGAGCCCCGATCGATGCGTGACGGACGGCTACTCGTCGGTTGGGGAATGGCGACCGGGGTCTGGGGCGCTTCCCAGATGCCTGCTGCTGCCCTGATCACGCTGGGGGTGGACGGCACGGCCAAAGTCGCAAGTGCCACCAGCGACATCGGGCCTGGCACCTACACCGTGATGACCATGATCGCTGCCGAGTATCTGGGGCTGAAGTTGGAACAGGTGAAATTTGAACTCGGCGACACGAAGTTCCCTCGATCGCCGTCGCAGGGGGGCTCTTGGACGACGGCGAGCGTTGGCTCGGCGGTGCGCGGGGCGGCTCTGGCGATCGGCACGAAGCTGCTCGCCCTCGCGAACCAAGAAGCGAATTCTCCGCTCAAGGGGGCAGCCTCCTCGGATGTCGAGATGCTCGACGGGCAACTGCGACTAAAAAGCGACCCGTCGCGTTTTGTCAACATCTCCGCAGTGATGAAGCGTAATGGTCTCACCGCAATCACGGAAACATTCGAGTCGCGTCCCTCAGAGGATCGCCAGAAGTATGCGACGTTGGCGCACGGCGCGCAGTTCATTGAAGTGAAGGTCGATCCGGATGTGGGGACTGTCCAGGTTACGCGCGCCATTGAAGTGAGCGCCTGCGGCAAGATTATGAATCCGAAGGCCTCGCACAGTCAGGAAATCGGCGGCGTTGTCTGGGGCATTGGTATGGCGCTGCAAGAGGCGACTGAAATCGACCACCGTTACGGGCGGATCATGAATCCGAATTTGCAGCACTATCACGTGCCGGTTAATGCCGATGTCTTGGAGATCGATACGATCTTCGTTGAGGAGGAGGATAAAGTCGTCAATCCGCTCGGTGTCAAGGGTATGGGCGAACTCGGCATGGTGGGCATCCCGGCGGCGATCGCCAACGCTGTCTTTCATGCCACGGGCAAACGCATCAGGGATCTGCCGATTACGCCGGACAAGCTGCTTTGAGTGAGGTCATTTGATGAATGATATCGATTCCGGTTGCACCGTCAACAATGACAGACGGTGCAACCGGAATTGATATGATACAAAAATTTTTAGGCTGACCAATGAAAGAACTACACGATATTAAGGCTGCTTTAGAGCAAGTAAAAAACACCACGAAAAAGCTAGCCTTGGCAACTTTAGTTAAAGTGGAAGGTTCAACTTATCGCCGTCCTGGTGCGCGAATGTTGATGAGTGCAGATGGCTTGATAGTAGGTGCAATTAGCGGTGGCTGTTTGGAAAGTGATGTATTTGAGAAAGCACAGCAGGTAATGAACACTGGTACTCCTTGTGTGGTTAAGTATGACTCCACCTCCGAGGAAGATTTAATTTGGGGATTGGGGCTGGGCTGTCAAGGCATTGCTTATGTTTTGATTGAATCGTTGCCAGTAAACGAGCCGAACCAAATTAGTTTTCTGCACAAATGCCTTGATGCTCGGTTTGAGTGTGCTATTGCAACTGTATTTAATATAGAGGGTGAAAGCAAATCTCAAATAGGCGATCGCTTGCTACTAAATTCAGATATCATCAACCACATCAGCGATGAGGAATTAGCAGCAGCGGTTTTAAGGGATACACAAACAGCACTTCAACACAAAACCTCGGTAGGGAAACAATATCAGTTAATAGGCGGGAAAGTTGAAGTTTTTATTCAAGTCATTCAGCCGCCGCTGTCGCTGGTAATTTTGGGTGCTGGGTATGACGTTCTTCCCGTTGTTCGCTTTGGCAAACAGTTAGGATGGCCTATTACTGTAGTTGATAACCGCCAACGGGAAGCCAGCCGAAAGCGTTTTCAAGAAGCAGATCGAGTTAAATTTTGTTCTACTCAGGATGTATTAAAAAAAATCGAGATAGATGAGCGTACTGTTGCTGTAGTTATGACTCATAATTATTTAGACGACCTGGAATTGCTGAGAGTTTTATTGCCTTCTGGCTTAAAATACTTAGGTGTACTTGGCCCTAAGAAAAGAACAGCCCGATTATTGCAAGAACTACAAGAAGAAGGAGTTATCCCCACTCCACAACAGCAACAAAATTTATATAGTCCGGTGGGACTCGACATTGGGGCAGATAATTCCGAAGAGATTGCTTTGGCGATTATCGCCGAAATTCAAGCAGTAACAGCACAGCATCAAGGTGGTTTTTTAAGAAATCGCACTGTACCAATTCATGATTCAATCAATAGTCAATTATCAAAAAATTAATGGCTAATGGGAGTATGTTCTTAATAATCAAAAATTCACAACTTCGGTATGGTATTTAAAATCGGTCTAATTATTCTCGCTGCTGGCTCTGCAACCCGCATGGGAAAACCAAAGCAATTGCTTCCTTATCAAGGACGCAGCCTGATACTCCATGCGGTTGAAGTTGCCTTAGCTTCTCTGTGCCAACCTATCATAGTAGTCCTGGGAGCTTATGTAGAACAAATTAAACCGGAACTCATGTCAAAGGCAGTGCAAGTTGTAGAGAACTCCCAATGGCAAGAGGGAATGTCTTCTTCTATTCGCGCTGGTATTAGTATGCTACTAAAAACTAACTCTAAACTTGATGCAGTTATCATCTCACTTGCAGATCAGCCGCTAGTTTCTCCCCAGATTTTTAATCGATTGATTCAGTCTTATCAAGAAACGCAAAAAGTAATTATTACCTCAAAGTATAACGAAACAACAGGCGTACCTGCCCTGTTTAGCAAGGTCTTATTTCCCGAACTGATGCAGCTTGAAGGAGATAAAGGTGCAAAAGCGTTAATACAAAAATATATAGATACAGGAGTGATTCTGCTCATACCAGAAGCTGCGATTGATATTGATACCCTGGACGATTACCAGCAGTTGCTATTAAAGAATTTTAAAGAGTGAATAAATTATGAAAACTAACGATCGCCAAATTTACCAACAAGTAATTTTGACACACGCCACAAAACCGCAAAACAAAGGAAAAACTAACCCAGTACACCGTCAACACCGAGGAGAAAATCCCTATTGCGGTGATGTGGTTGATTTAACGCTGGTACTAGAGGAAGCAGAAAGTAAAATTGCAGATATTAAATTTGAAGGTGCAGGTTGTGCTTTGTGCCTTGCTTCTGCTGACTTAATGGCGATCGCTATCAAAGGCAAAACTATTTCACAGGTGCTTTTAATGGTAGAACAGTTCCGCGAGATGGCAGCGGGAAATACTCTGTTTGAGCCTCCGTTGGAGAAACTCAATATCATGCAAGGTGTTTCCCGATACCCGATGCGGGTTAAGTGTGCAACTTTGGCTTGGCATACCCTCAAAGCGGCGCTGAGTTCGGTTGAAACTAGGAATGAACAGGTATAGCCAGCATCCAACAGAAGCGCGATCGCGCTCCCCAGAAGAACTTGTTTGCTGCCTTGGGCGATCGCACAAAAGGCAAGGATAGAGACACTATCAACGCATTCCGAAGGTGAGGAGGATTGGTTGAAGTGCAATCCTTTCATATCATGTCCGATCGATTAACCATAATATCCCGGTCGGGGCGGGTTTTTGAGATGGTCAATTATTGGCAGGTATTGTTGGTGAACCCGCCCCTACAAAAATCGCGGTCACTCGACCAGACATGATATCAGTCAGCGGCTCAATCGTCCCATCCTGACGAATAGCCTGTGCAATCCGCTCAGTCGTTCATTAACGACCTAGCGGACTTTTCACTCGTTTTGGCAGCGTTCGTTTCTAAGTTTGCAGGATTGTACAACAATCTTAGACGATCGTTCTATTGCTTGGGCTTGAGGATTCTTAGAATGAAGCTAAAGCAATGAAAAACGGTTCCGGCGAATTGTAAGCATTCTGGACTTTTATACAAGAGAAAACTCAGTTTTGATTGGGCAAGAAACCTGCTGAGTGACAATCAAAATGCCATCAAAGTTAACATTGCTTCTTAAAACATCCATTCCTATTGATAGAGAAGCGAGAAGTGTTCAATTTCTACGATTATGACAGCCACCGAAATGGCATCAAGTGAAGGAATTAAGAAATGGAAATTAAACAAAGTGGCTCACAGCCTTCGGCCAAAGGACCGGCTGAGTATTTTACCGGCACTGTCCGCATTGACCCCCTGTTCGAGGCGCACGAACCAGCACGCACGTCTGGTGCCAGCGTCACGTTCGAGCCTGGTGCTCGGACACCCAGGCACACCCACCCGTTGGGACAGACCCTAATTGTCACGGCTGGCTGCGGTCTTGCACAGCGCTGGGGCGGCTCGATCGAGCAAATTCGTCCGGGGGATGCGATCTGGTTCGAGCCGGGTGAGAAACATTGGCATGGTGCCACGGCAACCACGGCAATGACGCACATCGCCATTCAGGAATGGCTCGACGGCAAACCCGTGGACTGGATGGAACAGGTCAGCGACGAGGAGTACGCAGGAAGATCTTAATGGTTTTGAAATGGTTTCCCATCAAGGGGAGAAACTGCCAGAAGACAATGCTGATTTTGGTTCTCGCCCTAACGATGTCCCTGAGTTACTCAGCCTGCCGAGCCGACAACAGGATGCCTGGCAGTGCCTCGTCGAAGCTGCCGACTGACCTATCAACCAAGCAGGCAAGCAGTGTCACTAACCCCACCCTAAAGGGATGGGGCTTGAAAGCGGAAGACTCACCACCTTCTTAATTTGAGGCCAAACCAGTGTCTAGCCTGGGTCTTCGAGACAAGCTGAACTATATGGTGGTGGTACACCAAGCGACGTTAAGAATGCTTCCCTAGTTTTTAACCTCTCGGATAGTCAGCGGCGAAGGGATATATAAACACGGGCTTACAGCCACTTGCTATGCGTACAGGTAAAAAGCACGAGCCTGTAACTGTCCAGGCGAAAGGCGAATACAAAACGTCGAACGTCGTCAGTATATTCAAGGCGGTAGCAAGCAAGAAAAGGGGGACTAATCCTCCCCCCATCCAATGTAAAGCCGTCCTAAAAGGACGGGGTTTCAAACCCAAATTTTTGATGAAGATAATCATCAAGGTCGGAGACAAAGCCGTTACAGCCACGTCGATCGACAGTAAAACCACTCGGGATTTTGTTTCCCTGCTGCCATTAACGCTGACGATGAACGATTTGTTTGGAAGAGAAAAGTTTGCCCGCCTGCCGAGAGCAATTTCGGAGGAGGGTGAGCGAACCAAAACCTATGAAGTTGGAGACATCATTTACTGGTCTCCCGGTCCTGATGTGGCTATTTATTATCGCCACGACGAACAACCAATCCCTGACCCCGGCATCATCACGATCGGCAAGATCGATGCTGGCGTAGGAGCATTCAATGTACCTGGCTCTGTAAAAGCAACAGTGGAGCCGATCGAGTAAGAAAAGAAAGTTCCAATAAAGACTTCCCTAATAGGCAACACGCAAAGGAGTAAAAAATGACAACTAACGAGAATGGAAGCTACACAGGAAAGGTTGCGTTTGTGACTGGAGCAGCGAACGGCATCGGTAGAGCTACAGCGCTGGCGTTTGCACGCGAAGGCGCTAACGTGGTGGTCGCTGACATTTCAGAACAGGGCAATCAAGAAACGGCCCGCACGATCGAAGAACTCGGTGGACGGGCGATCGCCGTCAAGTGCGATGTGACGCGAACCGAGGACGTGAAGGCGGCTCTGGACAAGACCGTTGAGGCTTTCGGGCGGCTGGACTTCGCCTTCAACAACGCGGGCATCGAGCCGAGGAAGGCGGCTCCGACGGCGGAGTACGAGGAGGAGGAGTGGAACCGGATTATCGACATCAACCTCCGCGGCGTTTTCCTGTGCATGAAGCACCAGATCCCGCTGATCCTCAAGCAGGGAGGCGGCGCGATCGTCAATACCTCCTCGGGCGCGGGAATCATCGGCATCAAGGGCAGCCCCGCGTACACCGCCGCGAAACATGGCGTGATCGGACTGACCAAGGCTGCGGCCCTCGACTACGCCGCGCAGAACATCCGCGTCAACGCCGTCTGTCCCGGCTACATCGACACCCCGATGATGGGTCGCTTCACCGGCGGCACGGACGAAGGGCGCGCCAAGGTGATTGCCGAGGAGCCGGTCGGACGGATGGGCAAGCCCGAGGAGATCGCGGAGGCTGTCCTCTGGCTGTGCTCCGACGCGGCTGGCTTCGTCATTGGGCACGCCCTGGTCATCGACGGTGGCCAAACGGTGCAGTGATATTCGTCGCCAACCCGATCGAACCCTAAACGCAGGACAACAAAGCATTGTCGCGATCGCCACCTTCACCGCCAACGGCGATGACTCCTATCGCTACTCAGGAGGTACTCGACGGCAAACCCTTGGACTGGCTGGAAAAAGTCAGCGACGAACAATACCAGGACAGATTCAAGACCGAGTAGAAGTAAACCAGCTTATCTTGCAGATTGGAGCATCAATATATGTACAACGCCAAAGCTTACTCCGCAGCCAGTGCAACATCACCGCTAGCCTCCGACACGATCGCACGGCGCGATCTAACCGAACACGACGTTCAAATCGAAATCCTCTTCTGCGGCATCTGCCATTCCGATCTTCACATGGTGCGAAACGAGTGGGGCGGCGGCACGGTCTACCCGATCGTTCCCGGTCATGAGATGGTGGGACGTATCACCCAGGTTGGCTCGGCAGTGACGAAGTACAAGCCTGGCGATCTGGCAGGAGTCGGCTGCATGGTTGACTCGGACGGCAGTTGTCCCAATTGCAAAACTGGACTTGAACAGTTCTGCCCGAACCTGACCCTCACCTACAACTCCCCGGACAAGCACTTGGGAGGCGTGACCTATGGTGGTTACTCCGATAGCATCGTCGTCGATGAACGCTTCGTTCTGCGCGTTCCCACCAACCTCGATCTCCCTGGAGTCGCGCCACTCCTGTGCGCCGGAATCACAACCTACTCGCCTCTGCGCCACTGGGATGTCACCAAGGGCAAGAAGGTCGGCGTGGTTGGTATCGGCGGGCTAGGCCACATGGGTGTGAAGTTCGCCCGTGCCTTCGGATCCCACGTCGTCGTTTTCACCACCTCGCCCAACAAAAAGGAAGACGCGCTGCGCCTCGGTGCTGACGAAGTGGTCGTCTCCCGCAATGCCGACGAGATGCAGCAGCACGCTGGCAGCTTCGATTTCATTCTCGATACCGTCTCCGCCAATCACGACATCAACGCCTATCTCAACCTGCTTCGCCTCGACGGCAACATCACCCTTGTCGGCGCACCTGAGAAGCCCCTGGAGGTCGCGGCCTTCAGCCTGATAATGGCCCGCCGCAGTCTCTCCGGCTCTAACATCGGCGGCATCGCTGAAACCCAGGAGATGCTCGACTTCTGCGGCGAACATAACATCACTGCCGATGTCGAAGTCATCCCCATCCAGAAGGTCAATGAAGCCTACGAAAGACTGCTCAAGTCCGATGTGAAATACCGCTTCTGTATCGATATGGCATCCCTTAAATCTGAATAACCGAGGTGGAACCTCGAAGGAGTAATCATGCAAACGCGCAAACTTGGCAACAGCAATCTGGAAGTCTCCGCGATCGGGCAGGGCTGCAGGCAGGGCTGTTTCATTCTCAGGGAAATCATCGTTTTGTAGGGGTAGTGCTACCCCTACTCCCCGTGCCTACGCCCTCCACGGACGAGGGAATCGGTGTTTCAAATATCGGGGCAACCACGGGGGGTTTACTCCTAGGTCGAATGAAACACCCCTGCCCCAAAGCGGGGAAGTTCCACCTAAAGAACAAAGCAAAAAATAGCGCAGACAGAGTACCTTTGGGGTTGGCGCAAGATGGAAATCAGTGGGTGAATTATTTGGATAAATATTCTGAATTTGTACAATAGTTAATGAATTTAACTCGTAATAAACGTCGCTTTTATCAACAGCGTACACAGGCTGCAACCCTTATGGGGTCTTGTTCCTCGACCTCTTCCTCACCCTCCCAGACCCCGGACAACACAGAAAAATGAGAGGAAACGTGATATTTTAGTAGTTAAAAAGGGATTTCATCATCATCTTCCTCTTCCACAGTCTTAGCCGTCATCCGCCAACTGGTAATATACTCAATTTGCACATCAATTTTGTTAATCGCTTCCCCTAACCGCTTTTGGATGTATTGAGTCAACGTCACCATAAAATCTAACTCGACTCCCGCAGATAACGCAAGTTTTGCCAAGCTAGCAAAATCTACCTTCAAAATCGAGGAACTGGATAACTTAAAATGGGGAGTATTTTCCTTATTTTGCACCAACATTGCTTTTTTAATGCGCTCTTTCAGATGCTCAACTTCTGAATCCAGCAACTTCCATTCAGGCAAAATTTCTTTGTACCTTTCCCCCAATGCTGTTAAATCCTCACTCTCCGGTTCCGGGGCAATTTTCTTAGTAGATTTTCGCCGTTGCTGTAGGTTGGAATTCAAGCGCCAACTAGCAATCTCCTCAACTTCCAAAGATGGATCGGCGATGAGTTGGCCTAACTGTTTTTGAATTTCTTTCGTCAGCGTCACTGGAAAATTTAACTCAATTCCCTCAGTTTGCGTCAGTCTGGCCAGCGTCATAAAATCAACTTTCATCGTTATCGAACTGGAAAGCTCAAAATAAGAACTGTCTTTGAGCTTTTGGGCCATCATCCCTGCTTTAAATCGTTCTTTCACTTCAGCGATTTCTGAATCTAGCGGCTTCCACTGAGATTCTATTTTCTGATATTTTTCGCCCAATGCTGTCAAGTTTTCCGTTGCGGGTTCGGGGTAACATTGGGCAAGGATTTCTAGGAGGCGGCCATGCACTCCAGCTAAATAAACCGCGTCCATCTTGGCATATTCTAGCTGCTTCTCGGTGAGGGGACGCTTTGCCCAATCGCCACTTTGTTCTGTTTTATCTACATAAGCAATGCCGCAAAGTGTTTCTATTAAAGTTTTGAGTTGTCGATTAGGTAAGGGCAGAATGTAAGTGGGAATCTTTGTCGCCATTTTTAATGTGCAAGTGACATTTTGAGCGTCGTCATTGCCTAGAAATCTGATGTCATAGCTGGCGTTGTGCAAAACTTTTTCAATATTTGGATTTACCATGATTTGGTTGATGAAATCTTTTGCCAATTCTGGTTTATCCAAGACATCTAGTATAAAAGTGGCATCTCCCGTGGAATCTGTGGAGTCAGCTAACACCTGAATCAGAGATAATCTGGGATTGGATTTATAGTCTGCTATTTCTGTATCAACCCACAGGATTTTAGCTTGGGCAAATTTAGCAATGAGTGCTTTGATGTCGTTTGCTGCTGTTAAATAAGGCATTTTAATCGACTTTTGCTATTAACTTTTTGATTATATTATGCTATAGCAATTATCGGATCGATTGTCAACGATTCAAGCGCCGGACATGGCATTGCCCTGTCCTGGAGACACGCAAACCTCAGAAACCCGGTTTCTTCCTATATTTCTCGTTCCTGTCCACAAAACTCGTAGAAACCGGGTTTCTAGCCTCCAGTTAAAAAAAGAATACAGTCGATCGCACTATTGAGGATTCCCGCGAACTTCCTCTAAAAACCAGTTGCCTACTTCTGTATTGTCCGTCTGGCGACTCCGGCGCAAACCTTCCTCTAATAAAGCAACTTTTAGCCCCGGCAAAACTTGAGATTCCGTCAGACGTTCGCTTCCCCGGTTAGCAATTATTTTGAAAGCAATAACTTGCGCTTTTTGTACGTCTACTACCCAATATTCCGACACTCCTAATTCTTCATAAATCATTCTTTTTGTCCCCAAATCGTCCACGAGAGAACTGTCGGCAATTTCAATTGCTAAATCTGGGGAAACTAGGCTATCTAAATTCACTACACAACTGCCGCGAGGTGCCGTTTGTACCCGGTCTCCGATGTAGTAAGAAGCATCAGGTTGAGCGCCTCTGACACCTGTTTTGGCGTAGCTACAGTTGACCAGCAGTCTCATTTTTATACCTTTAGCAATGCCAAATAAATTGATTAAGATGACGATAATTCCGTTGTCATCCGCATGATCGGCCCCGACTGCTGCCATTTCAATCCTCAACTGTCCGTTGTAGTAGTAGCATTTTGCTCGATCGTACTCCGGCTGTTTAATAATTTCTATATATTCATCCCAAGTCGCTGTAACCCAGGTATCAGTTAGTAGTTTGGTTTGGAGTTGACTCATCATTACCTCACCGGAAAAAATCTTTGACTTTTGAGGGAAAACTTCTGAGTAGGGGCGATCGCATTTTTACCATTCAGCAGTAAGGTACGCAGGGCGCACCTTACAAACTATTAACCTAGGACTATTCTGCCACTTCCTCAGATTCCGATTCTTCCGCCGATTCTTCACCCGCTGCGGGCACTAAAGCCACAGCTACGATCGAATCATCCTCATCTAACCGCTGCACCCGCACACCCGTTGCAGTGCGCGATTGGGTGGAAATTGCACTTACAGCCTGACGGATAATAATACCTCGGTTGGTAATAATCATCAACTCGTCATCTTCGTTGACAATTCGCAGCGCAGCTACCTGATCCTTACCCTTTTTAGATTTGAATTTAGTAGCCGTCAATCCCTTGCCAGCCCGTCTTTGTAGGCGGAATTGAGAAACTGGAACCCGCTTGCCATAGCCGTTGGTGGTGATTACCAACACCGAAGGAACTTCGCTGCTAACTGTCGAAATTTCTTCGACCTCTTCGCCTTCAATTTCCTCGGCTTGCAATTCTAATTCTTCATCTTCCAATTCTGCATCTTCCGTTTCCAATTCAGCAATTTCTGCTCCTTCAAATTCCGAGTCGCCCGTTTCTAATTGAGCAATATTAGCTCCCTCAAATTCCGAGTCTTCAGTTTCTAATTCAGCAATTTCGGCAACAATTGAACTGGGCAAAATGTCCATGCTAATCAACTCATCGCCCGATCGCAATTTCATCGATTTTACACCCCGCGTCGCGCGGCCGACTGGGCGCAACTGTTCGTGATTGGTGCGGAAATGAATTGCCATGCCTTGGCGCGTACCGATGATGATGCTGTCACCCACTTTTGCTCTCCGTACCCAGCGCAGTTGGTCGCCTTCTTCTAGAGAAATCGCGATTAATCCATTAGTGCGGATGTTGCCAAAAGCGGAAAGTGCGGTTTTCTTGATGTAGCCGCCGCGAGTCAACATTACCAAGTATTCTTCGCTGGTGAATTCTGTGACTGACACCATAGAAGTGATTTTTTCTTCTATAGGAATCGGCAGCAGTTGCACCACAGGAGTGCCGCGGGCCGTCCGCGAACAGACGGGGATTTGATAAGCTTTGACAGAGTAAACTACGCCCCTGTCGCTGAAGAACAAAACGCTGTCATGATCGCAGCAGGAAAGGAAATGTTCTACTCCATCGTCTTCTTTCATTTTCGCGCCTGCTTTGCCGCGAGTAGCGCGACTTTGGGCCTCGAAAGTGCTGACAGGCATCCGCTTGATGTAGCCTTGCTCTGTAATCAGAATAATTGCTTGTTCGTTGGCAATTAAATCTCTTTCATCGATTTCTCCTTCGGCGTGTTCGATGACGCTGCGCCTAGGAGTGGCGATTTTGGTTTGGATTTCGACTGCTTCAAATTCGGCGATTTCTAAGATGCGTTCCCGGCGCGCTAAGATATCTTCCAAATCGGCGATTTTAGTTCGCAGTTCTTCGTGTTCTTGCTGGATTTTTTGCGCTTCTAATGCTGTCAAACGCCGGAGCTGCATTTGCAGAATTGCGTCGGATTGCTGTTCAGAAAGACCGTAATTATCCATCAATTCTTGTTTCGCTGCTGCGGAGTCGGCTGCGGCGCGAATTAGGTGAATAATTGCATCTAAGTTGTCTAGGGCAATTAATAACCCTTGCAGAAGGTGGTCGCGTTCTTCTGCTTTGCGGAGCTCATATTGAGTCCGGCGAGTAATTGTCTCAATGCGGAAGTCTAGGAAGACATTGAGGAATTGCGAGAGCGTAAGTAGTTGGGGTTCCCCATTTACTAGCGCTAACATATTGGCTCCAAAGTTGGCTTGGAGGGGTGTTTGTTTATAGAGGTTGTTGAGGACGACGCGGGGATAGGCGTCGCGCTTGAGTTCGATCACGATCCGCATTCCGTCTCTATCGCTTTCGTCGCGAATGTCGGAAATACCATCTAATCTTTTGTCGTTGACAAGTTCGGCAATTTTCTCAATTAGGGCTGCCTTGTTTGTTTGGTAAGGCAATTCGGTGATAATAATTGCTTCTTTGTCGGGGCGGCCGGGATGTTCGATGGTTTCAATGCCGGCGACTCCGCGCATTGTAATCGAACCGCGCCCGGTGGTGTAAGCATCGCGAATGCCGCCTCTACCCAGAATTTGCCCTCCCGTGGGAAAGTCCGGGCCGGGGATGTACTGCATCAATTCCAGGTCAGTAATTGCTGGATTGTGAATTAGTGCTACTAAACCGTCAATTATTTCGCCTAAATTGTGCGGCGGAATGTTGGTGGCCATCCCTACAGCAATCCCGGAGGAACCGTTGAGCAAAATTTGGGGGATGCGTGCCGGGAGTACGAGGGGTTCTTGCTGGGAACCGTCGAAGTTGTCGCCAAAATCAACTGTTTCCGAGTCGATGTCGCGCAGCATGGAGTCGCTAGTCAAGGCTGTGAGGCGACATTCGGTGTACCGCATGGCAGCGGGCGGGTCGTTGTCAACGGAGCCGAAGTTGCCGTGGCCGTTGATCAGGCGTTCCCGCATGGAGAAATCCTGAGCCATCCGCACCAAGGCGTCGTAAACCGCTGTATCTCCGTGCGGGTGATACTTGCCCAGCACCTCCCCCACGACGCGGGCGCATTTGCGGAAAGGTCGATCGGGAGTCAAGCCCAATTCGTTCATGGCGTAGAGAATGCGTCGGTGAACGGGCTTGAGACCGTCCCTGGCATCTGGTAGCGCCCGACCGACTATTACGCTCATGGCGTATTCCAAGTACGATCGGGACATCTCATTACCCAGATCCGTCGGGATTATCCGCGACTCAGAGGTGCTCATAGGTTGAAAAACTCCGTTAAAAATTTAAATTTGACCGCTATAAATCTCAAAAATGCGATAAAATCGGTTTGGATTCAGTAGAGCTGCCAAATATTGCCAATTACTCCTGAAATTATATCACAATTTGCCTTGGAATTTATGGGAAAGTTGCCAGAAAAATTAAGGGACGAAACCAGCACAATTGATAATTTGTCAGTTGGTGATTTTGTCAGCAGTTGGCAAAAGCTAAAAAGGTTTTTTTAGGCGATCGGGTTTCATGCTTTCGTGAGTTTTTTTGACGGCCATCTAAGAAATTAAAATGGTTACTCGATCGAAATTTTAATTTCACAAAACCGAAGGCCTTCTTAAAGCTAAGTAAAAATCTAAAATCTAAAATCTAAAATCTAAAATCAGCCGATGCTACCCGTCATCTACTCCGAAGATTTCTTGCTGCACAAGACTGGAATGCTTCACCCAGAGCGACCAGAACGTTTAACGGCGATCGTCAATGCTCTGAAAGCTGCTCCCTGGGCGGATCAAATTGAATGGCAACTGCCCACCCCAGTGGCGCAGCGCGAACAACAACTGTTATCGGCTATCAAAAAAGTTCACTCGCAAAGATACATCAAAGAAATCGAACATTTGGCTCATCGGGGTGGCGGCTACCTCGACGGTGATACGCCGATTTCTGCTGAAAGTTACGACGTAGCGCTGCTGGCGGCGAGTGCTTGGCTCGATGGGCTCGATCAAGTGGTGGCTGCGGGGGAACCGGCTTTTGTGCTGGCCAGGCCGCCGGGACACCACGCCGAAAACGCCCGCGCGATGGGTTTTTGCTTGTTTTCCAATGCTGCGATCGCCGCTCACTACGCCCTGGAACAGCCGGGAATCAACCGCGTCGCTGTCCTCGACTGGGACGTGCACCACGGCAACGGCACTCAATCTTTGGTGGAAAACTGCCGGCAAATTGCCTACTGTTCCCTGCACCAATCTCCGTGCTATCCGGGAACAGGAGATGCCGAGGAGCGCGGTGCCTACGACAACGTGCTGAACATTCCCCTCTATCCCGGCAGTGGCATAGCTGAATACCTGAGCGCCTTTGAATCTCTGGTCGTGCCTTTTTTGTCCAAATTTGAACCGGATTTGTTGATTGTCAGCGCCGGTTATGACGCTACTGCGTCCGATCCGCTGGCGAGCATGACTCTGATGCCGTCAGATTTCGGTACTTTCACCGGATACTGCCTGCAACTCACCCGCCGCATCGCCTTTGGTTTGGAGGGGGGTTACGCGCTCAAAGAGTTGGCAGAGTCGGTTGTCGCGACTATTGACCGATGCCTCAATTAGCTGGAAAATTGGAAGATGGGAAAATAAGGTTGAGAAGCCATGAGGACGAGATGGAGAGTTGTTGAGGGCGATCGGGCTGCAAGGGCCTTTTTCCCTCTGACTTCTGACTTTTCCCCTCTGACTTTAGTGACAAGCATCACCAATTTAAGAGATCCAAGTCACTGGGCATCAAAGTCTCGGTCACAGATTTTTAACCAAAAAATCACACGGTGTCAATGTTTTCGATCGCCTTTGAAGTCGCTCCCAGAGTGCATAATACAAATACAACAAGCCTGTTAAAATTTTATCTGTCTCAATCAACTAGGAGGTTTATCATGTCAGTATCCCAAATGACACTCGAAGAGTTATTTGGTCAGGTCATGTTCTCCAGCGTCGTGACTCGCCACGACCGGAGACAGCTCAGATCTGCACTCTTAGAAAGAACACTGAATGAAGATGAGTATGCCATCATCAACCGACTGCTGTACAACGTTCGCCGCGGTTGGGTAAAAATTGTCGATTAAAGACCTGGCAGCCACTCTCTGTAAAGGAGTTAATACCATTTTCGATTTTCGATTTTCGATTTGCGATTAAAGAATTGGTGATGACTGATAACTATCGGGGTTGAGACCACGGGCCTACAGTTACATTTTTTGGGAACTCGTTACAAGGAGAACTTGCCAATTCGGGAAGTTTTTTGTGTTTAATAGTTGGCTCGAAAGTGTGATGTGTTTGACCAGTGTGTTAATTATCAAAATCTCGCTACACATCAGCCTATAGGTAGAGATAATTATAAAATAACAGGTTTCGGGTGCATCTCTACTTGTTGAACAATTGTGAGTTTTGAGTTGTTAACTGAAAAGTTATAATTAACTCAAAACTCATAATTTTTTGGAGGTGAGATGGGAGATGGGAGAGTGGGAAAACTGATGAATATCAGGGTTGAGAGCCGTTAAAAAGTTGATATTTTATAAACGGGTATTAAAAATCAAAACTATAAGCTGTTTCCGGTTGAGGAGGAGTGTGCGATCGTTACAAGCACACCGAGTCGCATGGGTCGATCGACCATTCCGGCAATTTGAGCTCAGAAGTGTCAAAATATTAACAACCAGTTCATCCCCAAAATATATGGCTCCCGCCGTTTTAATTGAAAATCTTCAGAAACGCTACGGCACTGTAGAAGCCGTTAAAGATGTTTCCTTCAAGGTAGAACCGGGGGAAATATTTGGTTTGCTAGGCCCCAACGGTGCAGGCAAAACCACAACCCTGCGGGTACTTTGTACTTTGAGTGCGCCCGATAGCGGACGCATTGAAGTGTCTGGCATTTCTGCTGTCAGCCAGCCGAGAATTGCCAGACAAAGACTAGGCTATGTCGCCCAAGAAGTGGCTCTCGATAAGGTGCTGACGGGGCGAGAACTCCTGCAACTGCAAGCCGCGCTTTACCATTTGCCGCGCCCTACGATTAAAGGGCGGATTGACAAAATGGTGCAACTCCTCGGTTTGGAGGAGTGGGAAAATAAAAAGACGGGTACTTATTCCGGCGGTATCCGCAAACGCCTCGACTTAGCTGCTGGGTTGCTTCACCAGCCGGATGTTTTGGTGTTAGACGAACCGACTGTCGGGCTCGATATTGAAAGCCGGGTGGTTGTGTGGGATTTCCTGCGCCGGTTGCGGGAGGAAGGTACGACGGTTTTGATTACCAGCCATTATCTCGAAGAAGTGGATGCTTTGGCCGATCGCGTGGCGATTATTGACAAGGGTACGGTGATTGCTGAGGGGACGCCGGAGGAGTTGAAAAATCGGGTTGGGGGCGATCGGGTGACTCTGCGGATTCGGGAGTTTTCGCCGATCGAAGAAGCTGAAAAAGCTAAAACTCTGATGCAATCTTTGCCTTTTGTGCAGGAAGTAATTGTCAACGCGGCTCAAGGAAATTCTCTCAATTTAGTAGTAACACCGCAAAGCGATGCGCTGGTGACTATTCAGCAAGCTTTAAAAGATGCGGGATTGCCTACTTTTGGGATTGCTCAATCTCGGCCGAGTTTGGATGATGTGTATTTGGCTGCGACTGGTAAGACGCTGTTGGATGCGGAGTTGGCTGCTGCTAGCAACCGCGATTTGAAGGCGGAGCAAAAACAGGCGATGCGATCGTAGTTTGAGGGAAGAGGGAATGCACGACACGGATTTTGACACGGATACACGGATTAATTGAGGAAAGTTGGGGGGATGCTCTTTGGGATAACTCCGCGCGACTAAAGAAACCGGGTTTTTTACCGAATCTGCGGGCTGCAACCTGTGTATTTTCGTAAAAAAACCCGGTTTCTGACCACCCGTGGGTAAGTCCTATAGAATCTAAAATACGATCGTAATTTGGGGGGATATTAATAGATGAATCTTGTTTTGGAAGTTGAAGCGCCTCCTTTTCGAGAAGATGCAACAGGTGCTATTCGGGTGGGAAACTCAAGAGTTTTGCTGGAATTGGTGATTCGAGCTTTTCAGGATGGTGCGTCGCCGGAATCTATTGTGCAGCGTTATTCAACTCTGTCGTTGTCGGATGTCTATAGTGCGATCGGCTATTATCTCCGACACCAAGAAGCAGTAGAAGCTTATCTCAATTATCGCGAGCAATTAGCAGATTCCGTTCGTCAGCGTTTGTTAGGTATTCAACCAGATCTGGGCGTTGTGCGATCGCGCTTGTTAGGCGAAAAACAATCTTGTTTACTGAACCCGGTTTGTAAGGTGCGTCGCTGTGAGATGGTCGATCTTTTTGAAGGTTTTTGATAGCGACGCACCCTACAGCAACTGTCAACTGCTATACATCCAAGATTTGTTCTGCTGTCAATGCTAATTCGGGAAAAGTTCGAGATATAATTCGCTCAGTTCCTCGGTAAGCAGTCATTTGATAAACCCCATTTTCATCGAGCAGGTAAACAAAAACAGTCGGTTCTTTCGGGTTGCCCAAATAGTTTCTGCTACCCAAAGCTAAATAATCGACAATCCAATATTCAGAAATTCCCAGCCGCTGATATTCATCTAGCTTATCGATATAATCATCTTCCCAATTTGTTGATACAACTTCTACCACTAATTGTGGGGGTTCAGTTAGTGCTGTATAGGCGAAAGGCTTCGATTTCCAAACAGTTTTGTCTACTACTGTAACATCAGGATGTCGGCCTTGTTCTTTACCATTTGAGGTTAAAGTCCTCAGCATAAATCGACCAGATACCCTATAATTGAGGGGGATGCGATCGACCTCTCTATCAAACTGTTTGATAAGAAAATCGGCAACATCCTCATGCAGTCTTATTGGTAATATTTGCACAATTTCTCCATTTACCAGTTCATAACGGCCTTCATCTGGAAGTTGCTTGATAAATTGCTCAAAAGTAAGCAGTTGCTTCGTTTGGATTGGTGCTATAGTCATGGTTGGCTCTCATTTAGCTACATCTTTAAAACTATTAGCTAACCATTTTAACATATTTTTTCAAGATATGTTGAATGTTGAAAACGGTTTCAGCTTCATAGCTCAATTTTTCTAGCATTCCCCGTCTTGTTAAAGATTGAATTGCTGTGAATAATTCGCCTTGCGATCCTTGACATTTCGCCATCAATTGAGTAAGCGAGAGCGGTTCAGTTTCATTGCTGATTAGAGCGATCGCCTGTTTTTCTATTTCCGACAACCGCTGATATTGCTGCTGCAATATCGGTGTCAATTCATCGCTTAAAAATACTGGTTGATAACTCAAATATTGAGATACTCTACCGCTAAATAAGTTGTTAATAGTTTGAGCGACTAATTTTAACCATAGGGGATTGCCTTGATAAAGTTCAATCAATTCTGGCCAGTATTCTTCATCTAATAAACCTTTTTCTCTCAGAATTTCTGTGGCGACTTCACCTAAACCAGTTAACTGCAATAAACGTACTGCTGAATTATCGTCGGTGAATGTGATGATGTCTGAGGGAGGTTCCCAACTATTGAGGATTAAGCAGCTATTGTGGGTAATTTCGCCGATGAGTTTAAATAAGGTTCCGTAATTTTCATATCCGGGTTTATAATGTCCTGCAAGTTGCCCGCTGCTGAGAATTTGCTGCACGTCATCGAGGATGATTAGACAGCGATTGTCTCGCAAATATTCGATTAGGATTGATAACTGAACATCGGTGTTTGTGGGGACAACCCTCTCTTCGCCCCCCCTTGGTAAGGGGGGGTTGGGGGGGTGTTGATTTGAGAGAAATTGAATGAGGGTTTTGAGGGTGGTTTCGAGGGGTGGGGAGGTGCGGAGACTGCGCCAGATGATGCGATCGAATTGAGTTTGAATTTGGGGGATGAGGTTACGGGCGATCGCACTTTTGCCGGTGCCTGCCATGCCTGTGATGGTGAGGAGGCGGCAGTTTTGGCGGGCGATCGCATTTTCGAGGGCGGTGAGGGGTGAGTTGGGGTAGTTGTAGAAGGTTTTGATCTCCGGTGCATCTCTTAAATCGAGTCGCACTTTCTCTTGGGTGTCGTCTTCAGTTGAGGTTTGTGCAGGCGGTGAGTGTTGTGGAGTTTTTGGAGGGTGCGAGGTTTCTGTGCAGACGTTTATATTCCCTTTGTGGACAAGGTTAAAATAACCCGAATTTGAAATTTTAGAAATTTCATATCTTTCCATTGTGGAGCTAAAATTGGATTTATTAACATCTTCCTCTAAGATTTTTGAAAGAATTTGCCATAACTTTGAGGCAACATTTCTGACATGGCGTTCAGTACAATGAACCTCTTTGGAAATTTCGGAGTATCTTTTACCTTGCCAAGTTCCCCGTACTACTGCCTGTTGCAGATCGTCTAGGTGTTTGCCCGTCTTAGTGAACACCAAGCCATCGGCCAACCTTAAGAGTTCTTGAACATCCATTTATTGGGTAAATGTAGGAGGTTTTATCTATTGTATCAGACTTTTTCTGACTTTTTCTGACTAAGGATGGCAAAATGTGACCTTGAACGGCTAGCTAATTTTATCAACTACTGGCAAATTGTGACATTCTCCTACTTTACACTACAGAAAAATTAACTTAAAATTCAAGCAGGGGCTTTAAAACAATCTTAGGCAACCTAAAAGATTTTAACCATGTAAATCTGACTGGCGCAACTATGTCAGATATCAGGGTGCATCCCTAACGGTTCAAAAAGTTGCTCAAAATGTGGCTGTATCCCTAACGGTTAAAGAAGTTGCTCGCAATGTTGCTGGATCGGTGAGTAATGTTTAGGGGCTTTTAGCCTCGCGAAATGTTCGGAAAATTTTTCTAATTTACCAGAGGAAACAATCATGTCTAGTGCATTATCCCTACCGCAAGCTAATTTAAAAATGGCTCTCTGGCAAGTCGATGCTGATGCAATGACTAGCAGCGACTTGTATGTGTGGTTAAATGATATCGGCTTGCCGCATGAAGTCACGATCCGGCTGCATGAACTTGCCACATACACGAAAAAAGCTGCTAACAAAGTTTTACTTATCGGCAAAATTCTCCTCATTAAAATCATAGAATTTGTCAAAGCTCATCCCCATTTAGCGCTCGGGGTTGCTGTTGGTGTCGCTGTAAGAATTTTGGCAAGTTCAATACCATTTGTAGGCCCGTTATTAGAACCTTTGGCAACAGCGCTGGGTATCCCAATTGGTGCAATAGCCGGCCACCGACTCGATCGAGGCAAAGAGGTGTCTGATGGAATTATTGGAATTGTTCAAGAGATTATTGAGATGGCCAAAGATTTTTTTCAATTACTGATAGACGTTTTCAATACAATTTTCCGCAACGTCATCACTGCTTAACTGCCCAAATTAGCAAAAAGATTGAGGTCTAATATGTCTGCAAATAAAACGCCAACCAAAGAGCAAATTCTTAAGTCAATAGAGCAATTGGAAAAAAACCCACATGATAAATTAGGGATTTTAGCCGATATTGGCATTGGTGTGGTGGGGGCGGCCGGTGCTGGTGCGGCGGTGGCAGCTTTCGGTGGTATACCACTTCTATTTGGGTTAATAACCGTTGCACCTCCCGTAGGATTAGTTGTTGGCGGTGCAGCTTTAGGTGCTGCTGCTCTTGTAGGGGTAAAACGAATATTTGAGGGCAATTATAATGAGGGAAAACAAGAAGAAATGCTTAAAAACTTAAAAGAACAGCTAAGAGATGTTGAAGCCAAAGAAAGAGCCTCCAAGCTGGAAGACAGCGATAAAACTAAATTTATTGTTTCCTTGAAAGAACCCGTCAGGCTCGATTTAATTAGCCCGAAAGACGCTCAGGATTTAATTAGCGCCGTAGAAAGCGGTAAAATTGCAATCAAAGAGGCGATTAAAATGGTTGAGGAGGTGGTTAAAGCTGCTAAACCATAACTGCCTTCTGACTGCGTAACCTGGGAATGCTAAGTTGTAAGTCAGCGATCGCCCTTACTTAACCCAAGCGCGATCGCTCTTGATAAATAACTACTGATACTCTACTACAGCCGCGATCGCCCTAGCAATTTCCTCCATATCAGTAGTCGAAAGTTCTCCTATTTTACGAATGAATCTTTGTACATCCATACCCCGTAATTGCAACAGATCCACTGCCGAAACTTTCGTTAAACCATTAGCAATATCTGGCTCAATCTTAACGTGCCAGATATTGCCAGCATAATATTTTTTCCAATCTGTAATAGGTGCAGCCAATTTGATTGGTAACTTGCCAACACTATCAGAACTTACCACTACAGTGGGACGGATTTTTTGGATTTCTGCTCCCACTGTTGGGTCAAAATTAGCCAACCAAATATCACCCCGTTTAGGAGAAGGAGAGTTAGTAGTCAATTAAATCTCCTGCTTCTAATTCTTGCCATTCTCTATCTTCCTGGTAATGCTGCAACATTACCTCAGCTTGTTTTGCTAGAATGTTTCGCCTCTCTTCTAACGGCAATTGCATAAATTCTCTGCGACTGGGATAGTTGGCTACTGTTGGTATTTCTAAAGCTATATCCGTCTGCTGCTTTTGAATCTTACGCTGATAATTCAATGCTTCTATTCGAGATACTTCTGCTTCCTCCGCTGCAATATCAGCATCAATTTCCTCTCGGTTAGCATGGTAATAAGTCAAAGCTGCATAGACTTGGGTGAGAGTTAAATGCCCGATGCGATCGGCAATTTCTTCTGCACTCAAACTTTGCTTGTACCAAATAGCAATGCGCCGGACTGTAACACCCGTTCCGGCAATAATTGGACAGCCACCATGTATGTCAGGCTGACGGCTAATTAAAGTTCCTATATCCGTGATAGTTGACAAGATTTTTTCCCCGCCAATGTCTGATGGTTCTGCTATCTAGCATAGCACTGTCACAGCAAGAGCGATCGCCCCCTAATTTTCTGGAAAATAACGCTCCAAAAACTCCCTAGCCGTAACAATAGGAATCCCCTCATATTCCTGCAACACTAACAAATCCAGATCGCCCGTAACAATTGCATCAGCATCAGCAGCGATCGCAGTTCCTAAAATCATATTGTCATTAGCATCTCGTAACTCAGGCACGTTGATAGTGGAAATTGGATAAACTTCCACTATCTCTCGCGTTCCGCTCATTAAACCATTAACGGTAAAACTCAAAGACTGTAATCTCGCCTGGAGTTTTTGTTTGTTCAAAGTATTCTCTAATTCTGCTAGTATTGGTTCAGAAGCACAAATTATGAGTTGACGAGTTCGAGCTAATCTGAATAAACGAGCTGGGATACCTCCCCACAGCCAGCCTGACACAAAGATATTAGTATCCACTACAATTTTCATTTGTGCGACTCTATTTCAGAACCTTTCTCGCGACGCACTTCCCGCACAAGTTCGCAAATTTCTTCCATTGTTAACTCATCAGGATCGGGACTCGCTGCTTCTACTCGGCGTTCCCATTCCTCCCAGTCAAAACCTGCTACCTTCTGAAAAACAATACTATCTCCTGCCACTGTAACTGCATATCGATCCCCAGGCTTCAGTTGAGCCTCAATCTCAGTGGGAATTTCTAACTTACCGTCGGGGTTGACAGTCACAGTAATATTTGATTTCAGAATGTATTCTCGCAGGTGTTCAACAACTCTATCTTGCAGAGTTTCCGGCAAAGATTCCATGATTTTGACCAAAGTGGCGATCGCACTTGATGACATAGCTTTATCCTCCCTTGTTTAGCCGAACTATCCCGCAGGAATCGCTCTTTCAATATATCTAAAGATTTCTCAAAAAATCTTCAACAGAAATCCCTGCCTGATTTAGAATACTGTTGAGGGTTCCAACAGCCAAAGTTTTACGCTGCACTGGTACTACACAGCCCACCTCGATCGCGCCTTGAGGATTCGACTCATCATCGATCGGTAGTTGTTTCTTCAAAATAGCATGGCTGCCTCGCTGCCGTACTTGAATAAAGCCTAAGCGTTCCAAAGCCCGGATGGCTTCTGCACTACTAACTCGCGGTAGTTTAGGCACTCAATACCTCAAATGTAGTTAGCAGACGGGGGGAAGTTTTAGGCAGAGGGAATTCTTCTAAATAAAGTTCCGTTGCTTCTTTGAGATTGGCGATCGCCTCTTCGATCGTCTCTCCTTGGCTAGCCGTTCCCACTTCAGGACACTCGGCTACATAAACATCCTCTTCCCAATAAACAATTGCCGTGAAAGTACAAGACATTTTTTTGCCAAATTCTTCATACTTAATCTAGCATATCCAGTAGCGTTAATGAGAGCTTATACTTATATTTGACCACAATATCTCCTCTAAAAAAATCAAGCAATTTCCTCCGCCAAAAGCCGACCATCGCAGCGCTCATACTCATCTTCCAAAAGCCATGAATGAGCCTCATCATAGCTGGAACTTAAAAACAGAGACTTATAGTTTGCTGATGGATCGTAAATACAAAATCCTCCCTTTTTTGCACTCACTAACATCAAAATACGAGGAGGAAAAACAATTGGATCTACCCACAATTCGATAAATTCCCAATCATTAACTTGTTCGGCGAGGTCTGGTTTGTGCGATAACATGATATTCAGTTTACCAAAACTCCACACAAAAAGCGATCGCCCGCCCAACACCACCAATACCTCCAGACTTGCTACTGTAAAGATAGTGAGATTTAATCAACAAGCAATTATGAGCGGTACTGTTACATCCCCCAACAACCTCAACCAGCAGCGGCCACTCTCCACGGCATCCGCCGACACTTCCACTTCCCTGCTGGGCGACTTCATCCAAGAAACACTCGCCTTAACCAAGCGCCTGTTTATTCAATTGCAGCGCCGCCCCTCCACGCTAGTTGCAGGCATTATTCAGCCGCTGATGTGGTTGGTTTTGTTCGGAGCTCTGTTTGAAAATGCACCCGCCGGCTTGTTCGGCGAAAGCCAGAATTACGGACAATTTCTCGGCGCCGGTGTAATCGTTTTTACAGCCTTTGCCGGGGCGCTGAATGCTGGTTTGCCGATTATGTTCGATCGCGAGTTCGGATTTCTCAACCGCCTGTTAGTCGCGCCCCTGGCTTCCAGATTCTCGATCGTTCTAGCTTCGGCTATTTTTATCGTCACCCTCAGCTTTATCCAAACCGGCACAATCGTTACAGCGGGAGCGTTTTTGGGCGCGGGATTCCCCGGAATTGCCGGACTGGGGGCGATCGCCCTAATTGTCCTGCTGTTAGTTTTGGGCGTCACCGGCTTGAGTCTGGGTTTAGCCTTCGCTCTTCCCGGTCACGTAGAATTAATAGCGGTAATTTTTGTTACTAACCTGCCGCTGTTATTTGCCAGCACAGCCCTCGCGCCGCTGTCATTTATGCCAGAGTGGCTGCAAGTTGTGGTGACTCTCAATCCTCTGAGTTATGCGATCGAACCCATCCGCTACCTGTACCTGCACAGCGATTGGTCGCTAGCCAGTGTCGTGATGCACGCTCCTTGGGGTACAGTCACCTTTGGAGGAGCGCTGTTAGTGCTGCTGGCGTTTGATTTGGTGGCGCTGCTGAGCATTCAACCCCTGCTGCGACGCAGGTTTGCTTAGGGCGATCGTTTAACCTGCACCGTCAATTCTAGGACACGGCAATGCCCTGGATCGTGTCAACTTAACTTCAAACCTACTCAGAGACTGCTGTTTGGCGATTAGGCCCAGATCCCCCCTAACCCCCCTTAAAAAGGGGGGGACAAGAAGCGGTCAAAGTCAACCCCTACTCCCCTTCTTAAGGGGGATTTAGGGGGATCTGGACTCAGGTAAAAACGAGATTTATCAAGGCTTTCAGGCGATTGTTGACACCAGTGGGCACGGTGCGGTGTCCTTAGCCCCAGCGAAGTAATATAATATTCAGTCGCAAGTCAGAATATTGTTTAGATAGAATTGTTTTTTTGAAAGTTCCACTAATAAATTATGAACACCAAAACTTTTAAATCGGGGAAATTGATCATTGGGATTGCTGCAAGCGCGATCGCATCCTGTGCTCTGTTCTCCCCTCAAGCAAGCTTCGCTCAAGCCAGCGGTTTAAATAATGCCCAACCGCTGCAAGACTTTCAAACTCAAGACAATACCGACCCATTTTCCGGCCGCAGCAGCGGCAGCGGAATATTTGATTTAATTCACCGATCCAAATTGGGCGGCGGCCGCAGCATGGAAGAATTTAATAGCGAACAGCGCCAAAATTTAAACGATGCGGCCACAGAATTTCGCAACAAACAGCGCCTACTACTGGAAAAGCAAGCTGTACCTTCTGAAGGGGCGATCGCACCAGCAGAAATTACCGCCCCCGTCCCTTAAATTGCTTCCTTAGTTCGCGAAGGCGGACTTCGTTAGTCTAGCAGCGGTTTCAACCGCCGAGTTTTAATCTTTAGACCTCTTGCAAAAGTCCTTTTCATAAATTTATTGGACGGGCAAGATGCCCATCCCACAAGAAAAAATAACACTTGTGGGATGGGCCTCTTGCCCGTCCTAGTTATTTGTGCAAGAGGTCTTTTATTTATTAGTCCGCGCACCATCCGGACTTCGTTTGTATAGCAGCGATTTCAAGATCCGAATCTTATCTAAAAACCATCGCCCTTAATCCCGTTCCAACCACGCCCGCATTTTACCCGGATTCAGCAAACCGTAAGGATCGACCAACTCTTTAAACTGCAACTGTTCCACATTAATACTTTTCATCCCTCCATCTTCCAATATATAAGTGTGAGGATTAGCAATCAGTGCGCCTTGCTCTTCGTGATAGCGAATAATTTCATTGAGCCGTGATTCCGTAGTGTAGCGAACTATTTGCAAAGCCGCGGCGATCGCCCTGCCATTCATCCGCAAAAACTCCAAGTGCATCATCACCTCATCCCCATAAAAATTATACAGTTCCTCAATCAATTTCAAACCTTTATCTGCGGGAAAAAGCGTCTGCAAATAAGTCAGAGACGGATCAGCGCTGCGAGCGTGTAGAGTTGTATGATTCCAAGTAAATTCAGCAATTGCTGCACCTTTGCTCGCTGCTTGCGCGTTTTTTTGATAGCAAATTGTGCCGCCATATTCCCGCACCAAATCTTGCAGCGGTTCCAGACAAGATTCAGCTACCATTAACAAAGCGCAGTGCTTACCTTCAGGAATTGCCTCGCGGAAAGCAGCAAAATAAGCAGGAATCGGCCAAGCACAAACACAAATTAGTTTTTTGATAATTCCGTCAGCATCGCCCAAAGCTTGACCGAAGTTTGCCGATGTCATAAAATCGTCAAAAGCGACGATGATTTCCGCCCAAGCATAAGCAGGGGCGAGGGGAATTTCTAACTCAGTAATAATCCCATTTGTGCCGTAAGCGTGATTGACTTTTTGCACTTCATCGCCGCGCAATTCGATGACGCGGGGCTCGTCTTCCATTGTAACAACTCGAACGGCATGAAGATTTCCCCGATCGCGCAATTGCCCATAAGTTATCGAACCAATTCCCCCGCTACCGCCACCAATAAATCCGCCAATCGTTGCGGTGCGATAGGTTGAGGGAACCATCCGCAATTCCCAACCAGTTTCTCGCGCTTGTTTGTCGAAAACCGACATTTTTACCCCCGGTTCTACGCAAGCTAAACCCGGTTTTATCCAGCGGATACTGTGCATTTTGGTGGTATCTAAAATGACGCCGCCCTTGAGGGGAATGCACTGCCCGTAATTGCCCGTTCCTGCACCTCTGACTGTTAGCGGAATTTTGGATTTGACGCAGGCTGCAGCAATCCGCAAAACTTCGGCTTCGCTGGCGGGACGAACTACTAAATCTCCTGTTTTATCACTTAAGAGAGGTTGCAAAACTGGACTGAAGTGATAATAGTCTTGAGATAGCTTGACAACTTGCGCGCGATCGCTAATTATTTCAATTCCCGATAGTTCCGAAGAAAAAGCATCCCAGTCAATACTTTGAATCGCAGTTGCAGTCATTTTTTTTCCTTTATGCTAGCAGTATTATATCAAATCCGCCCTTCATCGGAATTATTCATCTCTCTGTTCTCTTCCTCTGCGTTCTCTGCGTACTCTGCGGTTTAATCATTCCAATGCAACCGGAATTCATATTATATATTTTCTCAATCACAACTTAGTAACATAAAATACTAACTGCAATCTTTCTTTAAGTAGTAAGGTGCTTATTCGCGCACCCTACATATAGAACTTCTGCCTCCAAGAATGTTTTTTTTAATTAACAAATCCCCCAAAAACCGCCATCCCGTAGTATTTCCAAGGCACTGCCACAGTGTCAAATCCAGATGAGACCAGCATTTCCAACTGTGCCGAAAGTGTAGCTAGGCGATCGGGATTAGAATATCCGTAAGAGACACTCGTCCCCACATTTGCACGAATTTGTGCTAAAGTTTCCCCCTGATTTCGCGCCCAATCTTCTCGCGCCGCTTGATAAATATCTTTCATTGCTGCTGATTCTGCTAATAGAGGATCGGCATTCCAAAAACAGCCACCAGCATTTAAACTTTCGCGAATGCGTTGAAACAATTTCAACTTCATCTCATCTTCAAGATGGTGAATTGCCAGAGATGAAATGCAAGCATTGAATTTATCGCCCAAGCCTGATAAATTTGGATTGTTTGCCCATTCTCCAAAATCCATTTCTATGCCAGTCCACCGGGTTGCGTATCCTGCCGACTCTATTTTGGCGCGGGCAAAATCAAGCATTCGTGGCGAGTAATCGACAGCCACTATTTCCGCAGACGGGTAGCGTTGGAGAACTTTTAAAGTGAGTTCCCCCGTACCGCTGCCGAGTTCTAAAATGCGGTGGTTTGCGTTAGCAATGCAGCCTGCTAATACATCCAACATTTCGTCATATTTAGGTAAAAGTCGCCGAATGCCGGTATCAAAATTGGCAGTATTGACGAAAACTTCTCCCGGAAAAATTTCGTGGCGCGCAGGTGAGGCAGTAGAGTCAGAATTCACGATCGCCAACCATAGACTACAATTGCTATCCTAACCGATATAAAGCAAAAATTGCATGAAGTAGGGAGAGGGCACGGCGCCGTGTCCTTACCCGATCATCTGTACTTCACTCAACAGAAAACCACTATAAAGTTATGCGTATTCTTACGGATAAGCGAAACCCTCGCGGTAAACAATAATAAATCCTCGGTTACACCCAGAGAGTCTTGCTTTACCCCGGACGCCAGCAAAACAGTCTGAAAAAGCAGTGTTATGTTAGTAGTGCATAAATTCCCATCAAGATTAAACCTCACACTTGAGGATACCATGCGCCAGTTGATTTCTAAAATTCGGGCTGCCATCAGCCAATTAATTTACAAGCGAATTCTGCTTGCGGTGACAATTTTATTTTGTGTAGGTGTAGGAGTAGCAATGGCAAATATGTCTCGTCTTTCCTCCACCCTAATCGAATCGCAAGCCCTCCAAAATGCCACCCTCTATGCCCAAGCAGTTAAAGAAGCCCGCACCCTTTACAGTTCCGATGTTATCAATCCTCTCAACGCCGCTAAAGCAATTAACTTTACCCACGACTACAACCCGACAAAAGTAACAATTCCGGTACCGGCCACTTTCTTAATAGAACTCGGAAAAAATATCACCAACAAAAATCCCGAAGTATCGCTTCGTCTCTACAGCGACTACCCGTTTCCCTGGCGGCGAGAAGAAGGCGGAGTCCGAGACGATTTTGAACGGCAAGCTATTACGTATTTGACGCAAAATCCGACACAAAAGTTTTTCCGAGTTGATAATTTTCGCGGCAAGCCAGCCTTTCGATATGCCGAGGCAGATATTCTAAGTTCTACCTGCCTTAACTGTCACAATACTCACCGCGACAGTCCTAAAAGTGATTGGAAAGTAGGAGATGTGCGGGGGATATTAGAAATTACTCAACCTCTCGATACCATCACTCAAACTACTCAAAGTGAACTTAAAAACCTGTTTTTACTGTTAGTAGGACTTTCAGCTTTAGGGGTGACAGGATTAACTTTATCTATCAGCAGGTTGCGCCAAAATGCTAAACAATTAGAACAGCGGGTCAGGGAACGGACGGCACAATTGCAAGAAACTAATGTAGAATTGGTAAAAGAACAGGAAAAGTGCGATCGCCTGCTGCTCAATATTTTACCCGAATCCATTGCTGCTAAGCTAAAAAACGGTCAAAGCAGTATTGCTGACGGCTTCGCAGAAGTCACTATTTTGTTTGCAGATATCGTAGGCTTTACCGTGCTTTCAGCACAAATATCTCCCGAAGAATTGCTCAAGTTTCTCAACGAAATTTTTTCAGCCTTCGATGGTTTAACGGAAAAGTATGGGTTGGAAAAAATCAAAACAATTGGAGATGCTTACATGGTAGTCGGAGGTTTGCCCAATCCCAGCACCAACCACGCCGAAAGCATTGCGGAAATGGCTTTAGATATGCAGGAGGAATTAGCAAAATTTAATGCCAAACATCATGCAGGAATTAACATTCGCATCGGTATCAATACCGGGCCTGCAATTGCGGGGGTTATTGGCACTAAAAAATTCATTTACGATCTCTGGGGCGATGCCGTCAATACAGCATCCCGCATGGAATCCCACGGGATTGCCGGCGCGATTCAAGTCACACAATCAACTTACGATATCTTGAGAAATAAGTATCTGTTTGAAGACAGAGGAATTATCCACATCAAAGGCAAGGGCGATATGAATACTTATCTGCTTGCAGGCAGGCTAGTCAGCGCAGTTTCGGTTTAATTTGTTTATTATATTATTAAGGGGTCTGCTAGTTAGTCGAGAGTCATCAGTCATTATATCATGTCCGGTCGATCGACCGCGATTTTCGTAGGGGGCCGTGAGCCAACAATAGCTGCCAATAATTGACAATCTGAAAAAGCCGCCCCGACCGCGATATTATGGTTAATCAATCGGACATGATATTAGTCAGCAGCAAGCAGCCAAAAAGTAACAGTTAATGGCTGCTGGTTGCTGAGTGCTGACAATTACAGGAATTACACAGGGGATGCGAAAAACCCGGTTTCGGGACGGTTGCTTCGTTGACCAACCCAAAATTTATGACGAGAAACCCGGTTTCTTTTCCTATATCCTAAATTAGCCATTTGCAGAATACTAAATTTTATGTCAGCGCGGATTTTATCATTCTTGAAATTTTTCCAATCTCGCTTGTCTAGGCAAATAGCTTTGTGGGTATTTGCTAGCATTCTTGTCATAGAGGGAATTATTTTAGTTCCCTCTTATTTTCGGCGAGAAAATGAACTTTTAAGCCAACTGGAACAGGTATCTCGGGCGACTGTTGATTCCTTAGAGTTTTTGCTGCAACAAGATATTTCCGATCGCACTTTCTTGCAAGAAGAAGTAAAAAACATTATTAAGGATTCTCAAGTAGTGTTAGGACTGTCTATTTACCAAGCTAACGGTGAGCTAATATATACACTTGGCGAACCGCCAGAAATCCGTTTCGAGCAACTAAAAAAATCTCGTATAGTTCACAATCACAATTTCGATGACAAGAGGTACGATATTGCTTGGACGGAGAGACATTTGGGAGGCGATTATATCTTAATTGTTCGCCACGATGCTTCCACGGTTCAGCCCGAACTATACGCATTTATCGCACGGGTTGCTGTTCTAGTCATCATTATATCAGCCTTTGTCACTTCTGTGACTATGTTCTTTTTAGGGGTGACAGTAATTGCACCTATCTTGAGATTGCGCGATGACTTGATCGCTGCTGGAGACGCTTTGAGCAAAGATCGAAAACAACCTGATTTCTACTCTCTGTCTGTCAAGCGGGATGACGAGTTGGGAGAACTTATGGTCGCATTCAATCAAATGTTTCACCGAGTATACAAGGAAATCGCACAGCGGAAACAAGCTGAAGAAGTATTGCGCGCCGAACAAGAAAAGTCGGAACGTTTATTACTAAATATATTACCGGTAATGATTGCCGATCGCCTCAAACAAGGTCAGATAAATATTGCGGACGGATTTGCCGAGGTTACGGTTTTGTTTGCTGATATTGTGGGCTTTACCGAAATATCTTCGCGCACGTCTCCTGAAGAATTAGTCGAATTGCTTAACAAAATATTTTCAGCTTTCGATCGCTTAAGCGAACAATACGGCTTAGAAAAAATTAAGACTATCGGCGACAATTATATGGTAGCAGGCGGTTTGCCACTTCCCTGTACAAATCACGCCGAATCTATTGCCGAAATGGCCCTGGAAATGCAGCAAGAAATTATGAAATTCCGCGACGAATGCGGTCAACCTCTCAATATCCGCATTGGCATTAATACTGGGCCTGTTGTAGCAGGTGTCATCGGCACTAAAAAGTTTATTTACGATTTGTGGGGAGATGCTGTGAATACAGCAAGCCGCATGGAATCTCAGGGACTTCCTGGTAAAATTCAAGTTAGCAACTCAACTTATGAGTTGCTGTGCGATAAGTATTTGTTGGAAAAGCGCGGTAAAATTAATGTTAAAGGCAAAGGATCTATGACGACTTATTTGCTCAAAGGCAGAAAATTGTAACTGACAATTTTAACCATCGCCCGCGAATACGTGGTATGGGGGCTGACGTTCCCAGGCAGCCGCCCTCGACACCAAACTAGGTTTTTTTGGAAGGAACCGCGAAGACGCTAAGGACACGTTCGGCGAAGCCGTTCCCGAAGGGTAGGAAGAGAAAAAGAAATAAGACAAAATAAAAATTTCACAAGGTAGCTATTATTGCTATATTAAAAGGCAAGTTAATATTAGTTTGATTGGGAAAAATGACTGCGGATCAGGAACATAATTCTTCAAATTCACCGATTTGGCAGCCCTTCACGCAAATGAAAACGGCTGCCCCGCCACTGAAGGTAATTCGCGGCAAAGGATCGGTGCTGGAATTAGCAGATGGGCGGCAAATTCTCGACTGCATTTCTAGTTGGTGGGTGACTGTTCATGGGCACAGCCATCCGGTTCTGGCTGAGGCTCTTTACGAGCAAGCCCAAAAGTTAGAACACGTAATCTTTGCGGGGTTTACTCACGAACCGGCCGAGAAACTTGCGAGTAAATTGCTAACTCATACGCCTGCTTCTTTAACGCGGATTTTCTTTTCTGATAATGGCTCGACTGCTGTTGAAGTTGCTCTGAAAATGGCATTTCAATATTGGCGCAATCTCGGAGAAACTAACCGTACTAGCTTTATTAGTTTTGAGGGAGGTTATCACGGCGATACTGTGGGCGCGATGTCTGCTGGCAGAAGTTCGCTGTGGTGGGAATCTTTTGCACCTTTAATGTTTGCGGGGGATGTTGTTCCTTTTCCGGCGACTTTTGACGGCGATGATGAGGTGGAAAGCAAGGAGGCGGCGAGTTTAGAGAAATTGGAGTTTTTTTTAAAGCAGGGCAGCTATGCGGGAATTTTTATCGAACCTTTGGTGCAAGGTTCTGGGGGGATGCGAATGTGCCGCCCTGAGTTTTTGCGGGCGATCGCACAACTTGCGGCCCAGTTTAATGTATTGTTGATTTACGATGAAGTAATGACTGGTTTTGGTCGCACGGGTGAACTGTTTGCCTCGGTTAAATCTGGAACTTCACCGGATATCCTGTGTTTGTCTAAAGGATTGTCTGGTGGCTGCTTGCCAATTGCTGTCACAATGGCATCGGAGGATATTTATCAAGCTTTCTGGCGAGATGAATGGGACAAAGCTTTTTTTCACGGTCATTCTTACACCGGAAATCCCTTAGCTTGTGCGGTGAGTGTAGCATCTCTGGAGCTTTTGGAGCAAAACCCAAATGTTTATCAAGGGATGGAAAAACTGCACCACCAATATCTGAATCAATGGCTGAGAAATCATCCTAAACTAGAACGGATTCGGACTTGTGGCACCATCGCAGCAATGGAGGTGAAAACGGAAAGCGTTTCCGGTTATTTTAATGACATTGCTCCTGTATTGAAAGCCAGATTTCTCGAAGCGGGGTTTTTGCTCCGCCCCTTGGGAAATACGCTTTACTTGATGCCTCCCTACTGCATTTCTCCTGATGAACTAGAATCGATTTATCGGGTGATTCGTCAGGTTTTGGATACTCTGTAAACCCTTTAATTTTAGTAATGAATTTACCCAATTGGAACGATTTGGCTGACGACGCGCTGGCGGGCAAATGTCTCTCTCGCGAGCAATCTTTAGCCGTATTGCGCGCACCGGATGAGGTTTTGCTGGAACAACTAAACGCAGCTTATCGGGTGCGCCGCCACTACTGGGGAAACCGAGTCAGGCTGCACTATTTGTTAAACGCTCAAAGTGGCCTTTGTCCTGAAGATTGCCATTATTGTTCTCAGTCAAAAATTTCGACTGCGGAAATTGAGAAATATCCGCTTTTAGCTAAGGAGAAAATTCTGGATGCCGCCCAACGCGCAGCAGATTTAAAAGCAGGTACGTTTTGTTTGGTAATTTCGGGCCGTCAACCTAACGCTTCTACTTTCGATCGCGTTTTGGATGCTGTCGAGACTGTGAAGGCAAATTATAACCTGAAAATTTGCGCTTGTTTGGGATTGTTGAGCCAGGAGCAAACTCATCGGCTGGCTAAAGCTGGAGTCGATCGCGTAAATCACAATCTCAATACTTCCGAATCATATCACACGGATATTTGCACCACTCACACTTTTGGCGATCGGGTGGAAACCGTCGAACACGTAAAAGCAGCGGGAATCACAACTTGTTCCGGCGGAATTTTGGGGATGGGCGAATCGGATGATGATGCGATCGATTTAGCCCTTTCGCTTCGCAAGTTGGGCGTTACTAGCGTGCCGGTTAATTTTTTCATTCCGATTCCTGGTACGCCATTTGCAGATGTGAACAGGTTAACTCCCCGCCAATGTTTGCGAATTCTCTGTTTGTTCCGATTTTTGCTTCCCAGTCAAGAAATTCGGATTGCTGGGGGACGGGAGGTGCATTTGCGATCGCTGCAACCTCTCGGACTCTACCCCGCTAATTCTATCTTTGTTGGCGATTATCTGACAACTCCCGGACAAGCTGCCCATCAAGATTGGGACATGATTCGAGATGCGGGATTTGCGATCGAATCCCCCGAAGGTTCTCTATTAGAAGTTGATTCAGCAGTTACCAAATCCGAACAAAAAACCCTGGTTGTGTAACTCTTATAGCAGTTTTCAATCGGATGAAATAGAGTAGGACACTCCAAGAGCCCAAAGCGTGTCAAATTAACGTCAAACTTAGTACCATCCTGCTGTTTGACTATTAGGGTTCGATCCCCCCTAGCCCCCCTTAAGAAGGGGGGGACAAGAGTTTGATCAAAGTCAACCCCTACTCCCCAACAATCAGGGGGATTTAGGGGGATCTAGACTCTGGTAAAACCGATATTTATCAAGGGTTTTAGCCTTAACTTGACACCAATGGGCTTTTGGAGTGTCCCTACGGTAGACATTCTTCAATCTAAAATCTAAAATCTAAAATCTAAAATCATACAAGGGGGGGAAATTATGGACAAACGCGAAGAAATTACGATCGCAGAATACCAGCTAACTGCCGAATCTTTCCGAGAAGGAACTTGGCATCACGACGTATCCCAAAATCGCTCCGCACTGACCGCTGCCATGCCCCGCACTCCCGGTAAAATTCTCGATATAGGATGCGGGCCGGGACGAGATTTAGTAGCGTTCAAGAGCCAAGGACACACAGTTGTAGGCTTAGATGCAACTCCAGCTTTTGTAGAAATAGCAAAAGAGTTGTCAGGATGCGAAGTTTGGCAGCAATCTTTTCTGAATCTCGACTTACCAAAAGCAGAATTTGACGGTATTTTTGCCAATGCTTCCCTGATTCACGTTCCCAGCGATGAGATGGTGAAAGTCCTGCAAAATTTGCACAAAGCCTTAGTTGTTAACGGTGCAATTGTCATGTCAATGTGCCGGGGAAATTGGGAGGGATACGACGAGCGGCCAACGGGAAAACGCTATACTGCCGGATGGGAATATCATACTTTAGCGCCTTGTTTAGAACAAGCGGGATTTGCAATTGTCAATCACTACTATCGCCCCCCCGGCTTACCGCGCGAAGCTCAATCTTGGGTAGTAATAGTGGGCAAAAAACTCTAACGTAAATGGGAAATTGGGAATCGGTAATTGCAAATCATTCCCCTCTCTTCCTCTGCGCCCTCTGCGCCCTCTGCGGTTAAAAAAAACTAATTCAAAAAATTACAGAGGATTGTTGTATACTGTTCCACAGTCAAAACAACCAATTTCTGCATAACTTAAAACACAATTAATATGACAGAGAAATCCCACATTTTTTTAGCAGGTGCTAGTCGAGGAGTCGGCTTAGAAATCGCCAAATGTCTCACAGCAAAAAAGATGCAAGTAACAGCACTTTTGCGATCGCCCGCCACCAGCAGCGAATTAGAAGCAATGGGCATCAAAGTCGTGACTGGCGATGCTTTGGATGCAGCAGCTATGGAAGCGGCGATGGCTGGGGGTGAGCCAATTCATGCCGTAATCAGCACAATTGGCGGCTTGCCCAAAGATGTAGAATTATCCGATTATTTGGGCAACAAAAACTTGATTGATGCGGCTGTCAAAGCAGGCGTGCAAAAGTTTATTTTAGTTTCATCAATCGGCAGCGGTAATAGTGTCGGCGCTTTGCCGCCCCAAGCTTTAGAAACTTTGCGCCCGGTTTTAATTGAAAAGGAAAAAGCCGAAAATCATTTGATAGAAAGCGGGATGATTTATACAGTGATTCGTCCCGGCGGACTCAAATCGGAACCTGCCACAGGCAACGGTATTTTAACAGAAGATTTTCGAGTTTCTGGAACGATTCACCGGGCGGATGTAGCGCTGCTAGTTTGTCAGTGTTTGGTTTCTGAGGCTGCTAACAATAAAGTTTTGTCGGCGGTAGATAAACAGATGGTTTACGGCAATCCAGAATTTGAGGAATTAAATCTGTAGGGGCGGGTTTTACCAACAATAATTGCCTAAAACCGATAATCTCGTAAACCCGCCCCCACTTGGGTGGCGATCGCGCGGGGTGGGGGCGGGTTTTTGAGTCTTTGGGTATCCTTTGAAACTATTGGTGAACCCGCCCCTACAAGTTTTTGACGGAGGGCGATCGTAAACCTGTCCCCAACCAACGGCAAATCTCAAGAATCGAAAGGCTTAATCCACGATCGCCCGATCGCCCAATCCAAAACCAAACCCGCGATCGCAAACAATACCACACTCTCGACACCGCGAACAGCAAACGGCAATAACTCCTGTAGGGCGGGCATCTTGCCCGCCTCAAAAGAAAGTCCCGCCTCAAAAAACAATCCAGCATCCAACTGTCCAAAAGCCCGCACCAACCCAAAAGCCAACACCGCACCAGATTTAAGCTGCGGGTTAACATCTCGGCGAATCGCATAGCGGTAAGTCACGCCGAACAAAAAACCGCCCAAAAGTGCGATCGCCCCTCGGGCGGCAAAATTTAGGTCAATTTCCCTTACCTGCAAACTCGCCAGAGAATCTAACCTATTTGCTAAAATTAAGCTATTACCAAGGGCGATCGCCCCAAAAGCCAGCAAACAAGACAAAGCAGCAACACTCCCTGCCTTCAAAGATTCTACCCGTTCAGCCGCACTAAAATTTGACGAATCCTTCACAGCGCCCTCATTTCAAAAATGGCTCAAATTGACCTATCATAAGGTTTGGAGTCACTTTGTACAGTTTGTTCAATAAATAGCTATGGATATTTTGTCACTCGGTTGGGTTTCGGTGCTAGTTCTGTTCTCCTTCTCAATTTCAATGGTCATTTGGGGACGCAACGGTTTCTAGATTCCAGAATAGCTTGCGGGGCCAGCTTTTTAACTGCCCCGCATTTTTTTAAATCCTATTTAACCAAATCAAAATAACAGGAGTTGGAAACATGACAGCAAAAAAAATATTAATGTTAGTCGGCGACTTTGTAGAAGACTACGAAGTAATGGTTCCTTTCCAAGCACTGCAAATGGTAGGCCACACCGTCCACGCCATCTGCCCGGACAAAGCAGCAGGCCAAACAATTCGCACCGCAATTCACGACTTTGAAGGCGATCAAACCTACAGCGAAAAACCCGGTCACAACTTCACTTTAAACGCGACTTTTGACGAAATCAACCCCGCCGACTACGACGCTTTGATTATCCCCGGAGGACGCGCCCCAGAATACATCCGCCTCAACGAACAAGTGCTGCAAATTACCCGCTACTTTGCCAACAGCAAAAAGCCGATCGCATCTATTTGTCACGGCTTACAGGTTCTAACAGCAGCAGGCGTACTCGAAGGCAAACGCTGCACCGCATACCCCGCTTGCAGCCCCGACGTACTCCGGGCCGGCGGCAAATATACAGAAGTTCCCGTTACCGAAGCCGTAGTCGATGGCAATTTAGTCACCGCCCCCGCGTGGCCAGCACATCCTAACTGGCTAGCTGAATTCCTGAAAGTTTTGGGAACCAAGATCGAACATTTAGATAGTCATTAGTTATTAGTCATTAGTTAGGATCGCGAATTAAATAAGGCAACCGTCGCAGAAATTGTCGCCAGGGTTCCCATTGTGAGCGTGGAATCTTGGATAATTGATG